>JANMJC010000471.1:0-2861 GCA_031371185.1 Paracoccaceae bacterium
GATTGAACCAACAGAACGGGCCGGTCAAAAGTCATGCCCAGGCCCGTGCCGTTGCCAAGCCGAATTCGGTCGGGCGCAGCGCGGGTGAACGGTCATGGATCGCGATGCCGCTGCGCGTGCCGAAGATCCGCTTGCCGTAGCAGATCAGATGCTCCAGCGACTGCATGGCGAAGCTGGCGGCGGGCAGAAACCTTGCATATTCCTGCTGCGCAAGGTCGATCTGGCCGGACACCCAGGCACGATGGCAGGCGACGACACCGGGCAGAACATCCGGCGCAACGATGAACCCCTTGCAGCCGGCCTTCAGGCAATCGGTCATTTCCAGCCCGCCGCGCCCGTTCAGGATGGTCACAGCGTCGCCGACCCGCTTGACCAGACCGGCCAGGTCGATGGCCGAGGTCTCGGATTTTATCAGGGAAAAGTTGGCGCATCTGCCCCGCAGGACGGCGATATCCTCATCGGACAACGACCGGCCAAGGTATTGCGGGGCGTTCTGGATGGCAAAAGGCAGTCGGGTTTCGCGGCCAACCCGGGCGAAGAATTCGATGTATTCAGATGCGGGATAGGTCCCCGCCAGCGGCGGCTGAAGGATTAGCCAGGCAGCACCGGCAGCTTCGGCATGGCGCAGCAAGGCGACCTGCTCGGCCACGGAATTGCCGGCAATCGTCACAGAGAGAGGCAGGTCTCCGGCGTCTTCCGCCGCCCAGTCGATCACCTGACAGCGCTCGGCAAAGGTCAGTTTGCCGACTTCGGTGGCAAGGCCAAGGACCGTAATCCCATCGGCCCCGGCCGTTCTGACATGGTCGACCTGGGCCCGCATGGCCTTGCGGTCCAGATGCTCATCGGGGTCGAACAGGGCAAACAACACGCAGTGAACGCCGGTAAATCTGGTCAAAGCACGGGCTCCATCTTGAAATCGGTCATTCTCTCGGCCCCGGTTGCCGTGACGCGCAGCATGTGTTCGCAACGCGCTCCGCCGATGCCGGGCAGGTAGCTGCCGGGTTCCACCATCAGCACCATGTTCTCTTCGATCAGCGCCGGTTCATCGGGGACCAGACGCGGCCATTCATGCACCGAGGTGCCGATGCCATGGCCGGAATGGTGGGGAAACCCGAAGCCCGCACCCTGCATGTGCGCGCGCAGGGACCGGTCAAAACCGGCCACCGAAATTCCTGGCCGCAAGGTGGCGATCGCCAGATCCAGGGTCTCACTTGCACGTCGATACTGTGCCAGCCAGGCGTCGGTAGCCGTGCCAAGGCAGAAACTGGCGCAACTGTCGCCCCAGTAGCCTTTGATGCGGGGCGCAAGATCGCAGATCACCGGGTCGCCGTCGACCAGCCTGCGCGCGCCGGGTGGCGTGCCAAGGGTCGCCGTGTGTTCGGTCCCGGCGATGTATTCACCCGCCAGCGGGCAGCGCTCTTGCGCGCTGTCCTCGATCACCGCCCGGATGCCGTTCAGAATTTCCAGTTCGGACAGGCCGGCCCGGGTCAGACGCCGCGCCGCGTTCTGGCCTTCGCTGGCGATTGCGGCCGCCAGACGAAGGGCGGCAATCTCGCCGGGGGTCTTGATCGCCCGAACCCGGTTCAGAACGGGATCTATCGGCAGACCGGGTGCCAGAAGGTCATGGACACTGGCCGGATGCGAGGCCCCCTGAACGGCAAGCCTGCCCCCAACGCCCAGACGCCGGATCATCCGCCCGACTGCGCCGCGATATCCGGCAATTTGATCGGTCACCACGCCGGCAAAGCCTGCATAGGTCTCCAGCGTCACCCCTTCGAGGTGCCCCGGAACTTCGACGTTCGAGCAGACCAGACCCAGGCCTCCTGAGCGCCCCACAAAGGCCAGGGCCGGCCCGCCGGTGAAGGGTGATGGGCCGGTTTCGATGGGAAGGGGATGGCCCGTTGCATAGCAAACGGCATCCGGACCCGACAGGACGGCCCAATCGGCCCCCATTTCCCCAAGGCAAAGACGAATTTCGCCGCCATGTCCGGTGGTCATGCGGTCATCCCTCAACCCCGAAACCTGCGGGCGATCATCCGCAGGTCGCGGTTGCAGCAGGGATTGCCACGGACCGCCGCGCAGGCCACACCTCCGCTACCATTCCGCAATCGACCCATCCTTGTGGCGCCAGACCGGCGCGCGCCACTTGTGTCCCTTGCGGGCCGCCTCGATCACGCGCTCTTCATCAACCTCGATGCCCAGTCCGGGCCCGGTGGGGATGTCAAGCTGGCCGTCTGAAAGGGTAAATCCCTGTCCCGGCAGCACATAATCGGTCAGGTCGCCGCCCTTGTTGTAGTGAATGCCAAGACTTTGCTCCTGGATAAAGGCGTTGTGGCACACCGCGTTGATCTGCAGGCAGGCGGCAAGGGCAATCGGCCCAAGCGGGCAATGCGGTGCCAGGGCCACGTCATAGGCTTCCGCCCAATGCCCGATCCGAACGGTTTCGGAAATGCCGCCGACATGGGCCGGGTCGGGGTTGATGACCTGCGCCGCGCGCAATTCGAACACCCGTTTGAAATCGTAGCGGGAATGCAGCCTTTCGCCGATGCACAGCGGAATCGAGGTGGCGCGGGCCAGATCGGCCATGCTGTCGACCATGGCAGAAACCACCGCATCCTCGACAAAGATCGGGCGCAACGGCTCCAGTTCCTTCAACAGGACCCGCGCCATCGGCAGATGGACCCGCCCGTGAAAATCGAAAGCCAGATCCATGCTGGACCCGACCGCGTCGCGCAACTCGAACAGTCGCGTGATGATGCCGTCAACCATTGCGTAGGTGTCAACGATCTGCAACTCTTCGCAAATGTTGAACTTCACGGCATCAAAGCCCTGATCGCGCAGCTTGATCGCGCCCTTGATCA
>JANMJC010000492.1:0-5215 GCA_031371185.1 Paracoccaceae bacterium
AGATCAAGCGCGCAGCCCAAGGCCTTGACCTTAAAGGCTCGTCGCGCGGGCCCGGTTTGGGTTAACATTGTCCTTGACGCAAGGGGCTGCGATTCGCACCTTGGCAGTTGCAGGACTTCGGGCCGAAAGGATCAGGGCAGGATGCAGGAAATCACCGATCTGGAGCGTCGCCTTACCGCCGCGTTGGAGCGTATCGGACGCGGGATCGAGGGGATCCGGCAAGAGACGGGCGCGCCCGTGCCGCGCGCGGACGACGATGAGGGGGCGGAACTGCCCTTTGGTGCCGACGAAATCCGCGCCGCGCTGAACGAAGAGCGTATGGCCAACGCCCAGTTGCACGAACGCGTCCGGGTGCTGCGCGACAAGGAAGCCGCCGAACGTCAGCACCATGCCGACACCGTGGCCGCCTTGCAGGACGAGTTGCAGGACGAAGCAAAGGCCACAGCGATCCTGCGCGCGCAGATCGAAAGTCTGGTGCAAGAGTTGGCCAGCCTGCGCGCCGAACGCCGCGCCGAGGCCGACCAGATCACCGACATCGTCGCCGCCCTGAACCCGCTGATTGAAGAGGCCCGTCATGCCTGAGATTACCGTAACCGTGGGCGGCCGCCCCTTTGCCGTGTCCTGTCAGGAAGGCGAGGAACATTTCCTGCGCTCGGCCGCGCGGATGCTGGACACCGAAGCGGCCCCGCTGGTCGCCTCGATGGGCCGCCTGCCCGAAGCGCGGATGCTGCTGATGTCGGGCCTGATGCTGGCCGACCGCACCGCCGCCGTCGAAGACGAGAACCGCGCGCTGAAGGCCCGACTGGCCGAGATCGAGGCCCGACCGGTCACCGAACGCGAGGTGCCGACCGTGCCCAAGGCCGTCATCGACACGCTGGCCGAATTGGCCGCGCGCGCCGAAGCCATGGCCGCCATCGTCGAAGAGCGGGCCAGATGAACCCGGTGCTGCGGGGGGCGGTCAGTCTGGCCGTGCTGTTCCTAGGGGCCTGCGTCGCCGAAGATCAGATCGGCGGCGATCCTGCCCCGGCCAGCTTTGTCTGCGCGGGGGGCGACCATTTCGCGGTGACCTACGGCTTCGAGATGGACTCCGCAAGCGTGACCCTGACCTTTGAAAACGGCGAAACCGCCCTGCTTCTGGCCGAGCCTTCGGCGTCGGGCGCGCGCTATGGCTGGCCTTCAGATGGCACAGGATATGTGTTCTGGTCCAAGGGCCAAGAGGCGACGGTCTATCTTAAGGACGGCACAAGGGGCGGCGAAGAGACCGTACTTTACGCCGATTGCAAGCTGCAATAGCCGGGCAAAGGCGCCGTGGCGCCCGCCCTTCAGCCGTTCGCTTCGCGGATCTTTTTGGCGGCGTCCTTGTCGAAGGTCACGCCGCTGGTCTCCAGAAGGGTATCCAACTCGCCCGACAGGGTCATCTCGATGGCGATGTCGCAGCCGCCGACAAACTCTCCCTTGACGTAAAGCTGCGGGATGGTCGGCCAGTCGCTGTAATCCTTGATGCCCTGGCGAATCTCGGCATCGGCCAGCACGTTCACATCGGTGTAATCGACGCCAAGGTAGTTCAGAATTCCCGCCACTTTCGACGAAAACCCGCACTGCGGCATCATCTTGGTGCCCTTCATGAACAGAACCACGTCGTTCTTGGTCACGGTCTCTTTGATCCGGTCAACAGCGGTCATCACTTTATCCTTTCAATCCGGGGCCTTGGTCGTCAGCGCCAGCGCATGCAGCGCGCCGTTTGGCCCATCCATACGGCCCTTCAGACTGGCATAGACCGCGCGCTGCTGCTGCACCCGGTTCAGGCCCTTGAAGCTCGCATCTATCACCTCGGCCGAAAAATGCGCGCCGTCATCGCCCTGAACCGTGATCTTCGCCTGCGGAAAGGCGGCGCGGATCAGGGATTCTATGTCGCGGGCATCCATGGCCATCTGGGTCTCCTGTCTGGACTTGGCGCAAATGTAGGGTCAGGGCAGGGGGGCTGCAAGGGTGTTCCGTTGCGCCTGCCATTCGGCGCGAAGCATTCCGAAAAACACCTGATCCACGCAGCGCCCCAGACCGGGGCGAAACCAGTGCGCCCGAAACCGCCCCTCCTCGACAAAGCCCGCGCGCTGATAGACCCGCAGGGCGCGAAGGTTTTCGCCCGATGTATCAAGCCAAAGCCGCGACGCGCCAAGGTCTTGAAAGGCATGGTCTTTCAGGGCTTCGATGAAGTCCCGCCCGGCCCCTGTCCCCGTCCTGGCCAGCGCAAGCCGCATCAGCTTCACCCGACCCGAGGCGTGGCCGATTTCCTGAAACAACGCAAAGCCGCCCGGGCGACCCCCGACCTGCCAGATCAACAGGCGTTCCAAGGGATCGGCCAGCGTCACCGCCAGTTGCGCGTCGTCGTCGTCACCGATGAAGGCGGTATTGGCCGGATCGGTGGTCAGGGACCGCACAAAGGCGAAATCCGCCGGGGTGGCCGGGCGCAGGGTCATCCGACCGCCCGGGCAAAGGCACTGCGGTACAGGGCCGACAACTCGGCCGCGGGGGCGTGATCGGGGCCAAGGACGATCCGGGATCCGCCGAAGGTGCCAACGCGCGCCACCGCGATCCCGGCAATCGCGGCCGCCGCCTCCAGCATCCCGGCCCCGGTCGCATCGGTCGCCACCAGATAGCGCGCCTGATCCTCGCCGAACAACTGCCCGATGTCGCCGGTGCCAAGCGTCAGGCCGATCCCGGCCTGGTCGGCCATCTCGAAGGCGGCCAGCGCCAGCCCGCCATCCGACAGGTCGCTGCAGGCCCGGATGGCGCGACGGTTGGCCAGAATGAAATCACCATGGGCGCGCTCGGCGGCAAGATCGACCGGGGGCGCATCGCCGGCTTCGATGCCGAAAGCTTCCGCCAAAAGCGCCGATTGCCCCAGATGGCCGCGCGTGACCCCGATCACCAGCGCCAGATTGCCCGCCACCGGATGCCCCGCGATCACCTCCGCCAGATCGGCGAGGATCCCCACCGCGCCGATTGTGGGGGTCGGCAGAATGCCGGTGCTGTCGGTTTCATTGTACAGGCTGACATTGCCCGACACGATCGGCATGTCCAGCGCCGTCACCGCCGCGCCAATGCCTTTGATCGCGCCGACAAACTGGCCCATGATCTCGGGCTTTTCGGGGTTGCCGAAGTTCAGATTGTCGGTCGTTGCCAAGGGCTTGGCGCCCACACTTATCAGATTTCGGTAGGCTTCGGCGACCGCCTGCTTGCCGCCCTCGAACGGGTTCGCCTTGACATAGCGCGGCGTCACGTCGCTGGTGAAGGCCAGCGCCTTGGCCGTGCCATGCACCCGCACAACACCCGCCCCTTGCCCCGGCCGCCGCACCGTATCGCCCAGCACCTGGGCGTCATACTGCTCCCAGACCCAGGCCTTGTGGGCATAAGAGGGCGCGCCGATCAGCGCCCGAAGTGCGGCAATCGGCGCAATGTCGGGCACCGGGCCCAAGGGCAGCGCTGCCGGGGTTTCCACCCAGGGGCGGTCATATTCCGGCGCGCTCGACGACAGCTTTGACAGGGGCAGATCAGCTTTCACCTGATCTCCGTGCAGGATCACAAAGCGGTCTTCGGCAATCGTCTCGCCCACGATGGCGAAGTCCAGATCCCATTTCACGAAGATCGCCCGTGCCGCGTCTTCAAGCTCTGGCTTCAGGACCATCAACATGCGTTCCTGCGATTCCGACAGCATCATCTCGTAGGCCGTCATGTTGGTCTCGCGCTGCGGCACCGCGTCAAGTTGCAGCTTGATCCCCAAGCCGCCCTTGTCGCCCATCTCGACCGCCGAGCAGGTCAGGCCCGCCGCCCCCATGTCCTGAATAGAAATCACCGCCCCTGAAGCCATCAGTTCCAGACAGGCCTCCAGCAGGCGCTTTTCGGTAAAGGGGTCGCCGACCTGCACCGTGGGGCGCTTTTCCTCGATCGTGTCGTCAAACTCGGCTGATGCCATGGTGGCGCCGCCCACCCCGTCACGGCCTGTCTTGGCGCCCAGATAGACCACCGGCATCCCCACGCCTGACGCGACCGAGTAAAAGATCTTGTCGGCATCGGCCAGACCGGCGGCAAAGGCGTTGACCAGACAATTGCCGTTATAGCTGCGATGGAACCGTACCTCTCCGCCCACTGTGGGCACGCCAAAGGCATTGCCGTAGCCGCCGACACCTTCGACAACGCCCTTGACCAGATGCGCGGTCCTGGGATGCGAAGGCTCGCCAAAACTCAGCGAATTCATCGCCGCAATCGGCCGCGCGCCCATGGTGAAGACATCGCGCAGAATGCCGCCCACGCCGGTCGCCGCCCCCTGATGCGGTTCGATATACGACGGGTGGTTGTGGCTTTCCATTTTGAAGATCACCGCCTGCCCGTCGCCGATATCGACCACGCCCGCGTTTTCCCCCGGCCCGCAGATCACCTGAGGCCCGGTGGTCGGCAGGGTGCGCAGCCATTTCTTCGAGGATTTGTAGGAACAATGCTCGTTCCACATCGCGCTGAAGATCCCCAACTCGGTATAGCTCGGCTCCCGCCCCACAATTCCCAGAAGCCGGGTGTATTCCTCCGGCTTCAACCCATGCGCTGCGACCAACTCTGGGGTGATTGCGGGTTCGGTCATGACCATATCCTTGTGGGGGGCGCCTGTGCGGCGATCTAAGCCAATCACCCACAGGGGGGAAGGGCAAAGGCAACACTCCGCACCTTTCCGCAGCCCGTTTCAGAATTTTTTCGTGACGGACAACATTTTTTCCGACCCGATGTCGAAACGACCCATGCTCCAGCGTCCTTGGAGTATCGAAACACCAAAACAACAGGAAACACACCGATGACCTTCGCAGTTACCCCGCTTTACGCCCTGCCGCTGGCTCTGATCTTCCTTGTCCTCTTTTTCCGCACCACCGCGATGCGCTCGGCCCTTGGCTTGTCGATCGGGGACGGCGGCAATGCCGATCTCTTGCTGCGCATCCGCCACCACGGCAACTTTGTCGAATGGACCCCCTTCGTCCTGATCCTGATGATCCTGGCCGAGGGCATGGGCGCACCGGCGTTTTACCTGCACATCTCGGGAGCGCTTTTGCTGATCGGTCGCATCGCGCATCCCTTCGGGCTGAAGAAGGACAACGCCGCCCATCCGCTGCGCTATGTCGGCAACGGCTCCAACATTCTGGCAACCGTGAACGCCATGGTCTGCATCGCCATC
>JANMJC010000495.1:0-2829 GCA_031371185.1 Paracoccaceae bacterium
CGGCAGGCGATCAGACTGCAGGTCGGCCTCAAAGCCCGAGGCCCGGCACAGCGACAGAACCTCGGCGCCCAGATGATGATAGGGCGCGCGATCGGGATGGGTGACGACGCCATCGGGTTGACGCAGGCTTTGGGTCTGTGCCTGGGCATCCGGGGCAAGGAAAACCGTGAACAACAGCCGTTCCAGCGCCGTAAACGTCGCGCTAATCCGTGTCAGCCCCTGCGCCAGAAAAGGCAGCGGCAGATGGGTGAAGACCGCGAAAGCCAGGACATGGGTGATGCGCGGCGGCACGCCGGGAAAGGCGAAATCCTCATCCTCGATCAGGTGGTCGTCGGACAGTCGGGCGGGATCGGCCAGTTCGGTTTGCCGCCCGCGCAGCATCAGCGCGCGGGATTTGTCGGGGGCCCAATTATGGCCGGGGTCAAGATAGGGAACCGCCTTGCACCCAAGGCGCAGCGACCCCGCGCCAAGGTCCAGCAGGTGGTGATGCGGTTGCAATCCGGCGGCCCGCAACAGCCCCATCTGCACCCGGCCGGTTTCCTCCCACCGCCCTCCCACGATGTCGCGGTGGCGGCCCGCCGCCAGCGCCCGGTCATAAAACCCCGGCGCGTGATAGGGCGAGACGGGGCGGCGCACCAGAGGGCTCACTGGGCTGCGGCCTGCACCAGCCCAAGGCACAGCTGCGTGGCAAGGTCCATGTCCTGCACCGAAATCCATTCCAGCGGTCCGTGAATGTCGTCCATCCCCGTGAACAGGTTCGGGCAGGGCACGCCCAGTTCCGTCAGCCGCGACCCGTCGGTGCCACCCCGGATCGGCACCGACACCGGTGTGATCCCCAAGGCGCGGGCGGCATTGCGGGCCAGATCGACCGGATACATGTCCTTTTCCAGCCAATAGCGCATGTTGCGGTATTGCTTGCGGATTTCGACAGCGATTTCGGCGCGCGGCTCGGTCGCTTGCAGGGTCGTGGCCAGCGATTGCAACAGCGCGCCCTTGGCGGCCAGCCCGCCCAGTTCGAAGTCGCGCAGGATGAATTTCAACCGGGCCTCCGACGCGGTGCCGGTCATCTCGTACAGGTGGATGAAGCCTTCGGTGCCCTGGGTCATCTCGGGTGTCTGGGCGGCGGGCAGGGCGGCGGCGAACTTGGCCGCCAGAGTCAGCGCGTTGACCATGCGGCCGCGCGCCATGCCGGGATGGGCCGAAACGCCGGTAATCGTCACCACGGCCCCGTCGGCCGAAAAACTTTCGTATTCGATCTCTCCAACCGCGCCACCGTCGAAGGTATAGGCGAAATCCACGCCCAGATCGGCGGGCAGGCGCGGATCGACACCACGGCCGATCTCTTCGTCGGGGGTGAAGGCAAGCCGAATGCGGGGATGGGGCAGGGTCGGATGGGCCAGCAAATGCCGGGCGGCGGTCATGATCACCGCGACCCCCGCCTTGTCATCGGCCCCCAAGAGCGTCAGCCCCGACGCCGTGATGATGTCGTGGCCCACCTTGGCGGCCAGCTCGGGCGAGGTTTCGGGCGTCAGCGTCAGCACCGGGTTGTCGGGGAAGCTGATCGCGCCGCCATTGTAGCCCCGGATCACCCGGGGTTTAACCCCGGTGGCGTTGAATTGCGGCGCGGTGTCCATATGGGCCAGAAAGCCGACGGTCGGGCCCGGGGCTGTGGCCGGGATCGTGGCAAGAACCGCGCCATAAGGCGTGATCTGCACCTCGGTCGCGCCGATCTCGGCCAGTTCCCGTTGCAAGAGCCAGGCCATGTTCAACTGGATCGCGGTAGAAGGCGAGGTGGCGCTCGTCTCGTCGCTTTGGCTGTCAATGGCGGTATAGCGCAGCAGGCGGGATTCAAGTTCTGGGCAAAAATTGTTCATGGGGCGCCTTCAAACAAGGAAATGTGTTTTGGGCGCGGGGCCGGGGTCCTGTCAAGTCGGACCAAGGGGGCAAGCCGGCACGCCAAAGGCTTGACCTTGCGAAAGCGGGCGTTTTGCGGCAAGACCTGTTCAAAGCGCGCAAGGGCGCAAGGGGAAGACGATGGATTACGGCAAATCAGGCGCGGTGAAGGTGGGCAAGAACACGCCGCGGTTCAAGGACAACGCACCCAAGGAAGGCAAAGCCTCTGCGCCCAAGGAAAAGCGGCTGAGCAAGGACGAGATGCTGGCCAAGCTGAAAGCGTCGGCAGAGGCCAAGAAGGCGGCAGGCGACAAGGCCTGATGCCGGGCCGCGGTGGGCTGCAAACCCATCCCACAGGGCTTCCTGACTTGCGAATACTGGACAACATCATCACCGACCGGGGCAGCAGATATGCGGTCTCGGGCGGCATTTGCGCATCCGAGGCCGAGGCGCGGGCGATGATCCTAGCCCTGAAGTCCGACAAGAAGTTCGCCCGCGCGACGCATCATTCCTGGGGACTGCTGACGACCCAAGGGGCGGTGAAGTCTGATGACGGCGAGGCGGGCGCAGGCATGGTGATCGTGCGGATGCTGGAGCGCGCCGGTGTGCAGGGCCATCTGGTGGTGGTGACGCGCTGGTATGGCGGCAAACATCTGGGCGGCGACCGGTTCCGCCATGTGCAGGATGCGGTCAGGATTTATCTGGCGGGGATGTAAGGGGGGCTGGGATGCAATTAAGAAGGCTCAATCTGGACTGGAATGCCGAAGCCAACGCGCCCGACGTCAAGTCGTCCGTCGCCGGGCTGGTGAGGAGCGTTGATTTCTTCCTGAACTTCTTCGCCTAAGACGCCGACCAGGACGAACCCGGCCTTCTGACGTTTTCAGGGCGCTCTTGTTGGCGCCGCGACCCGACCAACGACCATGGCTGGCACGCAGG
>JANMJC010000505.1:0-1888 GCA_031371185.1 Paracoccaceae bacterium
CATGGCCCGCCGGCTGGGCAAGTCTGCGCAACAGGTCCACCCTTTCCTGCTTTCTACCCCGCAAACGCTTCGGGGTTGGCCTCGCGGGCCATGTGATCCAGCACCGCATTCACGAACTTGGGCTCTTTTCCCGCGGGGAAAAAGGCCTTGGCGACATCGACATATTCGGTGATCGCCACTTTCGGCGGCGTTCCGCATTCCACGATTTCCGCCCCCGCCGCCCGGAACAGCGCCCGCAGGACCGGGTCGATCCGGTCGATCGGCCATTTGGCCACCAGGGCGCGGTCGGTCATCTGGTCGATCTTTGCCTGCCAGTTGACCGCCTGTTCGACCACGGCGCGAAAGTGATCGACGTCGCCCTCGGCAAATTCGCCCTCGTCATAGGTGGCGCCAAAACGGTGGGTTTCGAACTCGCGCGTGATCGCGGCCACGGTCTGGCCCGAAACCTCCATCTGGAACAGCGCCTGAACCGCGTAAAGCCGCGAGGCCGATTTCATCTGGCGCTTCTGAACGGATTTGGCGGTTGGTTTTGGGGCAGTCATGGGCGAAAACCGATTCCTTTGGGCATGCTGGCCCATTTGCGGCAAAGCGCGATCAGGTGCAAGGCCGCAGCCGCCGCCTGCCCGCCAAGGTCGGGTCCCGTCGCGGCGGCCTGGGCCAGCGCCGTCTGCCGCGACAGTCCCATCACGAGGCCGTTGCCGATGCACAGGCCTTGCAGGCCCAGAAGGCCGATGCCATGCGCGGCGGTCTGGCGCAGGGTCGCCCGTTCCGGGGTTTCGTCCCCCACAATGCAGCCCAAGGCGACATAGCCATCGAATTTCGCCATCCGCTCCGAGATGCCGATGGCGGTCGGCAGGTCCAGCGGTCCCGCGACCTCGATCACCTCCACCTCGGCGCCACACAGGGCCGCCGTGGCCCGTGCCCCGGCCAAGAGCAGGTCGGTCACGCCCCGGTCGGTGGGCGCCACCACGATCAGCAGTCTGACCGGCTTGTCAAAGCCGGGCAGCGGCAGGGTGTCGGGGCTGTCGGATCGGGTCATCGCTGGTCCTTGCGGCAAAAGGCGCGGCGCATTGTGCCGCCTGCCCGTGCAGGACTGATAGACCTGTCGTCTTGCGATTGCCAGTCCGGCGCGGGAGCGGGGTTATCGCGGGGTGATTTTCAGCCAGATCCCGTCCTTTGCCCGCACGGTCAGATGGGCCACCGGCACCGGATCGCGGCCCGGGGTGCGCTCAAACCGGAACGCGCGCACCAGAAGCGCCAGCAGCAGCGGACCCTCGACCATGGCAAAGCCCGCCCCGGGGCACACCCGTGGCCCGGCGGAAAACGGCATGTAGGCGTCGCGCGCGCAAGGTTTGTTGTCATCGCGCGCCCAACGGTCGGGGTCAAAGCCGTCGGGGTTGGGCCAGAAACGTTCGTGGCGGTGCAGATGCCAGGGGCTCAGCACGATCTGCGCGCCCCGGGCGACCGCCCGGTCGCGCATCGTCTCTGCCCCGGTGTTTTCGCGCACCATCATGGGCACTGGCGGATAAAGCCGAAGGGTCTCGCGGAAGACATCGCGGGTAAAGCGCAGCTTTGACAGTTCGGCAAAGGCCGGGGTCGCGGACAGGGCCATGGCCTCGGCGGCGACCCTGTCCTGCATCTGCGGGGCCAAGGCCAGCAGATACAGGGCCCAGGACAGGGCCGAGGCGCTGGTCTCGTGCCCGGCCAGAAAGAAGATCGCGACCTGATCCACCATCTCGCCGGTTTCAAACCGTTCGCCGGTCAGCGGGTCGGGCGTGGACATGATCTTGGTGGCCAGATCGTCGGGCGCGGTGCCGGCCGCGATTTCGGCGGCGCGGCCTTCGGTCATGGCGGTGATCAGCGCGCGGATCCTTGCGGCCGAAGCCCG
>JANMJC010000544.1:0-3141 GCA_031371185.1 Paracoccaceae bacterium
GGGCAGGATCGCCCCGTCCGAAGGTGTCGCACCCTGCGCCGCCAACTCGGCCATCGGCGTGGTCAGAATGCGCGCGTCAGTCCGGAAATGCTGGCAGATGCGTTGCAGGACATCGGGGCGCGGATAGGTGTCCCCGCCAAGGAATCGGTTCAGTTGCGACCGGCTGATCCGAAGCTGTCGGGCACATTCGGACACCGATTTTTCGCGTCCGACCAGCTCTTCCAGATTGCGTGAGAAGATCATCCGCAAATCGGACAGATTCTGGGGCCGGTAATCACCTTCGCCTGCGGACATTTGGGGTTCCTTGACACCTTGCGGTATCGTTAGACGCAGCGGACCCGGGCGCGCAAGCCAAATATGACCGGAAGTCGAACATTTTTGTCCGAATGTCGAACACCATGATCGGCATACCCCTCTTATCTCTCGCATCCGGGTCGATAGAATAAGGTGTGCGAGTATGTGGGCGATATTTGCCCGACCGGAGATCATTATGTTCGGCGTAATTGCATGGATCAGGGCGGATGGGCGCAAAGCGCTTGTTGTGGTCGAAGGGTCTTCCCTGATGGCCGCGGGCGACCCGGGCATGCCGCAGGGTCAGGGCCTTACCGTTGGCGATCTGGTCTTTTTGCCCAGCCTTTCACCGGACTTGACCACATTTGGCGCAGGCCTGACCCTGGTTCGGCGCGAATTCTGGCCAAAGATCAGACGCGAGATTTTTGACCTTGCAACCGACAAGTCCCAAGGGGGCAACGTCGTGCCCGGATCCCGCGGCAATGTCGTCGACCTGTTTGCACCCCGCGATCCATCCCGGATGCTGCGTCGCAAGAACCCGCGAATCGTGGCCGCCGAATAGAATTGCTGTTCGCCGACCGGACAGTTCCGGCAAAGACTGTTCAAAGTCGCCGGATTCCGGAAAACCAGCCGCCGGTGTCGGGTCGACCGGGCGCCGCGCGCCCCTCAGGTCAGCGGGCCGCCGGCGCTGTCATCTCCGGTTTGGGTCATCAACGCCGCCAGATCCGGCACCGTGACGCGGCGTTTTCCATCCAGCCGGATCACCCCGGCATTTTTCAGCGCCGACATTTGCCGGCTGACGGTTTCCAGCGTCAGGCCCAGATAATCGGCCATCTGTTCGCGGGTCAGGGGCAGATCGAAACTCAACCTGGGCTGGCCCCCCGACGCCTGCCCCCCCGAGCAGCGCCGCGCAAGAATGGCCAACAGGGACGCGATCTTTTCGCGCGCCGTCTTGCGGCCCAGAAGCAACATCCATTCGCGGGCCGCGTCCAATTCGTCCAGGGTCATTTCCAGCAAGCGCTGGCTGATGTTCGGGGTCGAGTTGATCAAGCTCTCGAAGGGCCGCTTGCGAAAACAGCACATGACCAGATCCGTCACCGCCGTCACGTCATAGGCCGCCTGACTGCGCCCGGGGCGGCCCACGAAATCCGAAGGCAAAAGAAGCCCGACCATCTGACGCCTTCCGTCTTCCATCGTCTGGTTCAGACTGGCGATACCGGAAACGACCGAGGCCACGAAATCCATCCGGTCTCCGGACCAGATCACGGTCTGCCCGGCCTGAAAGCTGCGGTAATACTTGATCTCTTCCAGTTGCTTCAACTCGTCCGTTTCGCAACGCGCGCAAACCGCCCGGTGCCGGATCGGACAATCGCCGCAATCGGGCGTGCCAAGCTTGGGATCATGATGCGCCATCTTCAGCCCTTCGGTTGATCGGATCAAAGCGACAACTCTGACATGCAAAGGCTAAGCACTTGACCGACCCTTCGCAACTGACCCGCGTCGGTCTTTTTGGCGCGCGCGGCCCCGGACAGGTCTTTTGCCCGGCAATGTCATGGTTGTTCCCTGACCCGGGACCTCAGGTCTTCGGGCTGAAACCTTCGACAAACTCGACGATCCGAGGCAGGCAGATGTTGCGCAGATCATAGCGGCTGACGGCGGTTTCGCGCGCGGCCCGACGCAGCGGCGCAAAGCGGTCGGGTTCTGCCAGCGCGGTGGTCAGGGCGCGCGACCAGCCGGGCAGGTCAAAGAAATCGACCAGACTGCCGTTTTCACCGTGCGAAATCACCTCGGCCACCGGCGCGGTGTCGGATCCGACAACGTGGCACCCCGCTGACATCGCCTCGATCATCGACCACGACAGCACGAAGGGATAGGTCAGATAGGCATGGGCCCGGCTGACCTGCAGGATCTGCAGAAAGGTCGGGTAAGGCACCTTGCCCAGAAAATGCACGCGGGACATGTCCAACTGGTCGCGCACTTCGGACAGGATGCGCTCTTTCCAGCCCCGCTCGCCCTTGGGGGCCGCGCCATAGGATACCTCGTCGCCGCCCACGATCACCACCTCGGCCTGTGGCCGGGCGCGCAGCACCTCGGGCAAGGCGCGCAGGAAGGTGTGATAGCCCCGGTAAGGTTCAAGATTGCGGTTCACAAAGGTCAGAACCTCGTCGCCCGCGCGCAGGGTCTTGCCCCCGGGCAGGGTCAGCGTGGCCGCAGGGTCGGGTTTGACGGCATCGGTATCCACGCCGTCAAAGATCACCTTGATCATCCGGCGCAGGGGCAAAGGAAAGGTCGAGGCTTGCCATTGTGTCGGGGCAAGCCCGGCATCGGCGTGAACCAGCGATTGCCCCAGATGCGCCGCACGTCCCTGCGCGATCATCACCTGATCGAAACTGGCCGCGCCGAATTCGGTGTCAAAGCCCACATCGGCGCCGCGCCCCTTGTAGTAGAACTCGGCATAGACGATCAGCTTCGCCTCGGGCCAGATCTCTTTCAGGAACAAGGTCTCGCCCCAGCCGGAATGGCCGAAGATCACGTCGGGCACAAAGCCGCGCTGCTGGCGCAGTTGCAGGGCGGCGCGGGCGCAAGACACGCCCCGGTCGCTGTTCTGGGTGTAGTTGCGCCCCAGACGGGTGGCGGCCGGGTCAACCGTCACCGGCTCGTGTTTATAGCGCAGCGTGGGAATGATGTTGGCGCGGGTATTGGCCTGATCGGTCAGCGCCAGACAGTCATGGCCGCGCGCCTTCAGCGCCGGGGCCAGATGCAGGAACTGGCCCGGAAAATTCTGGTGCACGAACAGGATCTTCACACAACTTCCTCGCCAAACGCCGCTGCCATCAGCGTCCTTGTATA
>JANMJC010000133.1:0-13107 GCA_031371185.1 Paracoccaceae bacterium
CAGGCCGGCGCGCAAGGCCTCGCGTTCGGCCTGGGTCAAGATCATTGGCGGCAGGGTGATTGGCGCGCGCAGGATGTAGCCGACGCCGCGTTCGCCCTCGACCGGCATGCCCGACGCCATCAGCGTGGCCATGTCGCGCCAGATGGTGCGCACCGAAACCTGCAGGCGCAGCGCCATTTCGGTGGCGCGGTGCAGGCGGCCATCGCGCAGGATCTGGATCAGGTCGAACAGGCGATCTGTACGTTTCATCGGCTCAATTGGCGCCAGTCCCGTGGGCAGGTCAAGCAAAACCACGTCAAGGCAACTGACAGATTACTGTCAGTTACATGGGATGACGCCCCCAGTTTCGGGCTTTCGCGTGCCGACTTTGAGGATAAGAGTCTGCAGGGAAATCGCCGCCGTTGCGGCCAGGAGGGTTATGCTATGCAAATGGGTCCGTTGCAGCTTTTGCTGATCGCCGTTGTGGTTCTGGTGCTGTTCGGCCGTGGCAAGGTCAGCTCGTTGATGGGTGAGGTCGGCAAGGGCATCACCGCCTTCAAGCGGGGCGTGTCCGAAGGCTCGGCCGAGGCGGAAAAAGACGCCGCCGTTGTTGCCAAGGACGTGACGCCGGAAGAAAAAGACAAGGTATAAGCCTTTATCCTGAAAGGGCATTCCTTAGATGTTTGGTGATATCGGCTGGGCCGAACTCATGGTGATCGGTGTTGTGGCGCTGATCGTCATCGGGCCCGAAGACCTGCCCGAGATGTTCCGCCAACTGGGGCGGTTCACCGCCAAGTTGCGGTCGATGGCGCGCGAGTTTTCGCGCGCGATGGAGCAGGCGGCCAAGGACACCGGCGTCAATGACGTGGCGAAAGACCTGCGCGCGGCGACCTCGGCCAAGGCGATGGGGCTGGACAAGGTGAAAGAGGCCGCGGACCGGTTCGAGAAATGGGACCCGATCAAGAATGCCGCCAAGCCCAGCACCGCAAAGCCGCTGGTGCCGCCGCCCATGCCCGCCTCGCCCGCGGTTCCCGCCGCCGAAAGTGCCGCGACGCCGGTGGCGCATCCGTCGCTGACCGAGGTGCCCGCGCCACTGCCTGCGCCGGCGATGGGCCCGGCGACGCAGGCCCTGGCCGACAAGAAGGCCGCAAAGGCCGCCGTCCTGAAGGAAACCGCGGCGAAGCTGAAGGCCATCGATGCCGCCGAAGCGGGCCCGCCCCCCGTGGCCAAACCCCGTGCCCGCGCGTCAAAGGCTGCTGAAGCCACCGCAGCCGTCACACCCGCACCCCGCGCCCCGCGCAAACCCAGGAAGGCGGACATTGCATGAGCGCGACCGACGACGTCGAGGGCAGCGCCGCGCCGCTGATCGAGCATCTGAAGGAACTGCGCAACCGCATCCTGGTGTCGTTGGCGGCTTTTGCCCTGTGCTTTCTCTTGGGCTATTACATCTGGGACAAGATCTTCAACATCCTGTCGATCCCGATGTGCGAGGCCCTGGCCGCCCGCAATCAGGAATGTCAGTTCATTCTGGTGAAGTTGCAGGAAGGCTTCTTTGTGGCCATCAAGATCGCCGTCTGGGGTGGTTTCGCCATGGCCTTCCCGATCATTGCCTTCCAGATGTGGCGCTTTGTGGCTCCGGGCCTGTATCGCAATGAAAAGTCGGCGTTCCTGCCGTTTCTGATCGCATCGCCCGTCATGTTCATCCTGGGCGCCTGCTTTGCCTATTTCGTGATCCTGCCCTTTGCCTTTGCGTTCTTCCTGGGCTTTCAGGACAATTTCAAGGACGCGATGGAGGCCGGGGCCGGGCTTGCCGCAGCGCCCAAGGGCGTGGTCTATTCCGGTTCGGTCGAGGCGTTTCTGTCGCTGACGATGACCTTCGTCATGGCCTTCGGCCTGTGCTTTCAACTGCCGGTGCTTCTGACCCTGATGGGCAAGGCCGGGTTGATCTCGGCGCGCGGCCTGCGGGCAACGCGGAAATACGCGGTGGTCGCGATCCTGCTGGTCGCCGCCATCGTGACGCCGCCCGATGTGATGAGCCAGTTGATCCTGTTCGCCGCGATCTACCCGCTGTATGAAATCTCGATCTGGCTGATCGCGCGTTTCGAACGTGACCGCGAGGCGCAGGCGCGGGCCGATGGCACCTGGGTGGATGACGAGGACGAAGCCGCATGACCGAGGCCGTGCTGCGGCGCATCGCCGAGGCGCTGGAACGGCTGGCGCCCGCCCCGATGCCCGCCCCGGATTTTTCGGGCGCTCAGGCCTTTGTCTGGCATCTGGCCCCCGACCGGCTTGAACCCGTGGCCCGGGTGTCACGGGTCGATCTGCCGCTGTTGCTGGGGATCGAGCGGTCGCGCGACACGCTGCTGCAGAACACCCGGCATTTCGCGCGGGGCCTGCCGGCCAACAACGCGCTGTTGTGGGGCGCGCGGGGAATGGGAAAATCCAGCCTTGTCAAGGCGGTGCATGCCGCCGTCTGCGCCGAGGGGCTGGATCTGAAGATCGTCGAATTGTCGCGCGAAGACCTTCCGTCGGTGCAGCGGTTGCTGGCGCATCTGCGCGCGGCCCCCTGCCGGTTCATCCTGTTCTGCGATGACCTGTCGTTCAGCCACGACGACCAGCATTACAAATCGCTGAAGGCGGTGCTGGATGGCGGGATCGAGGGGCGGCCCGACAATGTGCTGTTTTATGCCACGTCGAACCGCCGCCACCTGATGCCGCGCGAGATGATCGAGAACGAACGCTCGACCGCCATCTCCCCGGGCGAGGCGGTCGAGGAAAAGGTGTCGCCGTCGGACCGCTTCGGGCTGTGGCTGGGGTTCCATCCCTGTTCGCAGGACGAATATCTGGCGATGATCGACGGCTATTGTGCGGCGCATGGGGTTCGGGTGGCCCCGGAACGTCTGCGCGCCGAGGCCATCGAATGGCAGGCAACGCGGGGGGGCCGATCGGGGCGGGTGGCCTGGCAGTTCTTCTGCGACCTTGCCGCGCGCGAAGGGATTGCCCTTTAGCCCGCTTGTCGTCGCGCGCACGCTCCGCGAAAACGGACCGAAGGGGCGCGATGCGCCGGTTCCGGGGCGGCGGCTCTTGCATCTTGCCGGTCCAGCCCCGACAATGGCGCCACCATGATCCTTGAAATCCTGATCGTCATCGCCCTGATCGCGCTGAACGGGCTGTTGGCCCTGTCCGAACTTGCCATCGTCTCGGCGCGACCGGCCCGTCTGAAACCGCTGGAGGGCAGGCATCGCGGCGCGACGCAAGCCCTGCGGCTGGCTGAAAACCCCGGACGGTTCCTGTCCACCGTGCAGATCGGCATCACGCTTGTCGGCATTCTGTCGGGCGCGGTTTCGGGGGCCACCCTGGGCGCGCGGCTGGCGGGGTATCTGCTGGCGCAGGGCATGGACCCGGACTGGGCGCGCAACCTGGGGATGGGCGGGGTGGTGGTGGTGATCACCTATTTCTCGCTGATCATCGGCGAGTTGGTGCCCAAGCAACTGGCGCTGCGCAACCCCGAAGGCGTGGCGATCCGCATGGCGCCCGCCATGGCGATCCTGTCGCGCGTGGCCTCGCCGCTGGTGTGGTTTCTGGAAGGATCCGGGCGCATCGTTCTGTGGCTGATGGGCCAGCGCGGCGACCAGTCCAGCAAGGTGACCGAGGAAGAAGTGCACCTGATCCTGACCGAGGCCCATGAAGGTGGTGTTCTGGAAGAGGGCGAGCGTAGCATGATGGCGGGGGTGATGCGCCTGGGCGACCGGTCGGCGCGCGCGTTGATGACCCCGCGTCAGGATGTCGACATGCTGGAATTGGAGGCGACCTCGGCCGAAACCGTCGCCGCGATCCGCCGCATTGGCCGCCCGCGCATGCCGGTTCGCAGCCGTGCAACGGGCGAGGTTCTGGGCATCGTCATTCTGTCCGACGCCTTCAACGCCCTGTCGCGCCGCGAGGCTCTGGACGTGCGTGCGCTGGTGCGCGAAGTGCCGGTGATCTCGGATCAGGCCGACGCGCTGGATGTGATCGAGGTCTTGCAGAAATCGACCGACAATCTGGCGCTGGTCTATGATGAGTACGGCCATTTCGAAGGCATCATCACCACCTCGGACGTGCTGTCGGCCATCACCGGATCGGAAATGGCGATTGACGGGGACGAGCCCGCGCTGGTCGAACGCGCCGACGGGTCGCTCCTCATTTCGGGCTGGATGCCGGTGGACGAGTTTTGCGACCGCATGGGGCTTTCCCGGGGGCTTGCGGGCGAATATGACACGGTGGCGGGGCTGGTGCTGCACCAGATGCGGCGCTTGCCGCAACTGGGCGAGGATTTTCTGGCCGAGGGATTCAGGTTTGAAGTCATCGACATGGACGGGCTGCGCATCGACAAGGTGCTGGTCACCCGCCTGCCGCCCGAGGACTGAGGCGGTTCAGGTCTCTATCGAACCCAAATTGTTTTCTGTGCCCGGAATCAAGCGCAAAGCCCGCCTGGGCAATGCCCCGTTGCCCGGGCAGGCGATTGCCTTTGCAATCGACGGGAAGGGACCGCCACCTCGGGTGGGCATTTTGCAACATCACCAGCAGAACTTCGGGGGGGTTGGTTGAACCATATACCGCGCAGGAACTCTGGTCGCTTGCCCCCCGGCGGTCGGGCATTGCCCTTTCGTCGTGTGGGTTGACCGGAACAAAAAGGGAAAAACCGCTCGCTCTTCGCCCCCCCCCCAAACCCTTCGGTGCCCTATTGCAGGTAGGGCATCGGATCCACGCTTTCGGGGCCCTGACGGACCTCGAAATGCAAAAAGGCCGGGTCGCCCGCCTTGACCTTGGCAATGGATTGCCCGCGCGACACCGCATCGCCCTTCTTCACCGTCACCCCGTCAACCCCGGCATAGACCGTCAACAGCCCGCCGTCGTGGCGCAGCACGATAATCGGCGTGCCGGTGGTGTCCGTGGTGATGGCCGCCACCGACCCGCCCGCTGCCGCCTTGACCGTGGTTCCTGCGGGGGCCGCGATGTCGATGCCGTCGTTGGAGCCCTTGGAATAGGGCCGGATGATCTTGCCATCGACCGGCATGGCGAATTGCGCGGCCGAAGCCTCGGTGCGCTGTGTTCCCAAATCCGGGCTGGCGGGGGCGGCCTTTTCGGTCGCGGCGGTGGATTGCGCGACCGGAACGGTTTCCTCGTCGGGCAGGGGGGCCTTGGCCGAGGGGGGCTCTGGAGTCGGGCTGCCGATGCCCGGGGCCGGGGTGGTGGCGACGGTTTCCATTGGCGCGGGCGCACTGGCTTGGGCCGTGGCGGTGGGGATGATCAGATACTGTCCCTCGCGCACCGCCAGATCGGGGCCCAGCCCGTTCCAGTCGGCCAGCGCCTTGGCCGACACGTTGTAGGTGCGCGCGATGGTAAAGGCGGTCTCGCCGCGCCTGACCTGATGGCGCAGCGGTTCGCTTGCGGGTTGCGCGGCGCTGCCGATGGTCTGCCCGATGACCGCGCCACTGCCGTCAACCCGGTCCAGCGCCGACGAGGCGAGCGTGGTGACATCGACGCCCGGCGCAATTCCTGTGCCCCCCGAGGTGGCGGGCATCGCCGAAACCCGGCCCGGCAGCGCCAGCACTTCGCCCGCGCGCAAGGGGTCGGTGGGGTTCAGCGCGTTGAAATTGGCCACTTCGCCCGCGGGCAGGCCGATGCGTTCGGCCACGGTGGCCACGGTGTCGCCCTGTCTTGCGACCGCGACCTGATAGTTGGGATAGGAAATCACGCCCCGGTTGTCGGGCACGGGGCGGTTCTCTGTGGCTTTTTCAGCAGCCCCCGTGGTGTCCAGCGTCTCTGACCGCAGGTCCCAGTCCATGCCGGAATTGTCACAGGCGGTGGTCATCAATGCGGCCATCAGCCCCAGCACCGGCCCGATCTTGTGCAAACGAAACTGCATGTCGCCTCATCCCTCTTCGGGCCGGTTACCTCCGGCGCTTGTTTTATTCCCCGCCCAGTCCTTCAACCAGTGGCACAAATCGCACCGGGCGCAACTCGTCATAGTCATAGCCCGTCGCCGTGCGCGTCACCTTGATCAGGCTTTGCACCGTGTCCGACTGACCCACCGGCAGAACCATGATACCGCCGATCTTCAATTGCGCCAAGAGCGGCCCCGGGGGGTCTTCGGCGGCGGCGGTCACGATGATGCGATCAAACGGCGCCTGATCGGGCAGGCCGAACGACCCGTCACCGACCATGGGCGTGATGTTGACCAGCCCCAGATTGCGGAAAATCTCGGCCGCTTCGTGCACCAGACGGCGAAAGCGGTCGACGGTATAGACCCGGCGCGCCAACTGGCTGAGGATGGCCGCCTGATAGCCCGACCCGGTGCCGACCTCCAGCACGGTATCGCGCGGCTGCACGTTCAGCGCCTGCGTCATCAGCCCCACGACCGAGGGCTGCGAGATGGTCTGTCCGCAAGCGATGGGCAGGGGCATGTCCTCATAGGCGCGTTCGGAAAACAGGCCTTTCACGAACAGGCCCCGGTCGATCATCTCCATCGCGGTCAGCACCCGCGCATCGGTGACCCCGCGCGAGCGCAGGGCGAACAGAAACCGCATCTTGCGCTCGGCCGCCGATCCATCGCTGTCGGGCGCGCCTGAGGGGGTCATCCCAGTCGCACCGCAAGGTCGTCCAGCACCTCATGGGCGGTCAGATCGCAGCGCAGCGGCGTGACCGAGATGTAGCCCTCGACATTGGCCGTCACATCGGTGCCCGGGCCGGTCGGGCGGCCCTGCTCTCCGCCCTTGATCCACAGAAACTGGCGGCCCGTGGGCGACAGGTGCGGTTCCAGCGAAAAGGCGGTGTAACGGCGGTACCCCTGCGAGGCGACCCTTGTGCCCAGAACCTCTGCGGCGGGAAGGGGCGGGAAATTCACATTGTAAAACAGGCGGTAGTCGGCCTCGTCCCAAAGGGCACGGTCCAGAAGAAGGCGCACAAGATCGGCCCCCAGAACCGCAGCCGCCTCGAAGGGATCACGCCGTTTGACGTTCTTCGGCCCCAGAAACTGCGACAGCGCGATGGATCTGATACCATGCAGCGCGCCCTCCATCGCAGCCCCGATGGTGCCGGAATAGACCACGTTTTCGCCCGCGTTGTTGCCCCGGTTGACGCCTGACAGGATCAGGTCCGGCTTGGCATCCTTCATCACATGGAACAGGCCCGCCAGCACGCAATCGGCCGGGCTGCCCTCGGCGGCATAGCGGCGCGGTCCCAGTTCGGCGATCATGGTGGGATGGGTGTAGCTGACGCAGTGCCCGACGCCCGATTGCTCAAAGGCCGGGGCCACGGTCCAGACCTCGCCGCCCGGACCGGCGATTTCGGTGGCGATTCGGTGCAGAACCTCAAGTCCCGGCGCGTTGATCCCGTCGTCGTTGGTGATGAGAATGCGCAATCAGGCCCCCTGCTTTTGTTCTGATTAGACCATGGGGCAGGGGGCGGCAAGCGGGGGTTTTCGCCCAAAATTCGTTGAAACGAATTTGCAAATTTCTTCGAAGAAATTTGGCGCCATAGGCGGTCATGCCCCCGTCACCGCCATCGCCGCCAGCCGGTCCAGCGTGCCGCGCAGATCGTCGTCGGTGGTCAGCGGGTTCAGCGTGCACAAGCGCAGCACCGAACGCCCGCCGATCACGGTGGACGACAGGGTTGCCCAGCCCTCCTCGGTCAGTTGCGCCACCAGCCTTGTGTGGTCGCGCCCCCCCGCACCGACGCGGGCAAAGGTCACGATGCCCAATTTGGCCGCCGTGACCAATTCCCAGGTCTCGGGCTGGGCCTGCACCATCGCTTGCGCGCGTTCGGCAATCTCGATGCCCGCCTGAATGGCCGCCGCGATCTTGTCGGCGCCGTGGGTCTTGAAGGTCAGCCACAGCTTCAGCGCCCGGGTCTTGCGCGACAACTCCAGCGAGCGGTTGAACAGGTCAACCTCGTCTTCCCCGCCCATCACGTCTTTCAGGTATTCCGGGTTCATGGTGAAGGCCCGCTCCAAAGCGCCGGGGTGGCGCACCAGAACCACGCCGCAATCATAGGGCTGGAACAGCCATTTGTGCGGGTCAAGGACCAGTGAATCGGCAAATTCCATCCCTGCCAGCGCCTTTGCGCCCTGTGCGGTCAGCGCGGCGGGGGCACCATAAGCGCCATCGACATGCAGCCACAGCCCTTCGGCCCGGGACAAAGCGGCGATTTCGGGCAAAGGGTCCACCGCCCCGGTGTTGGTGGTGCCGGCGTTGGCCACGATCATCACCGGTTTGCGCCCCTGCGCGCGGTCGGCGGCAATCGCCGCCGTCAGCCCCGCCAGATCGTATTCCTGCCGCGCGTTCGTGGGCAGCACGACGATATCTGCGGGGTCCATCCCCGCCGCCGTCAGATTGCGTTTCAGCGAGGAATGGGTCTGGTCGTTGAGATAGACCACGCCGCGCCCCTTGGCCGCAAAAGCCGCCGCAAAGGCGGTGAAATTGGCCAGCGAACCGCCAGAGACGATGATGCCCTGTGTGCCCTCGGGCATGCCCAGCAACTGCCGCAGCCAGTCGATCACAATCAATTCGGTCACCGCCGGGCCAGACCCGCCCACCCAGGAGGTGGCGATCGTGTTGAACCCGGTGCCCAGCCAGTCGCCCAGGATCCCGGTAAAGGCGGCGGGCGAAGGGACACGGGCGAAATAGCGCGGGTGATCGCCGTGCTGCTGTTTGGGAATGACGTGCTGGCGCAGAGCCGTCAGGGCCTCGGCGGCGCTGGAGGGACCCTGCGGCACCGGCCCGCCGATGACGGCCTCCAGGCTGGCGCGGTTGGTCACCTCGATGGCCTTTTCCTGCGCCCGACCGACCATATGGTCGATCACCATCTCGACCATCTGATGGCCAAGCGCGCGCATCTCGTCCTCGGCCATGCCAAGGGTGTCGGCGGGGCGTTGGTTGCTTGCGGTCATGGCCTATTCCACATCGAATTTCACGCCCTGCGCCAGAGGCAGAGAGCGGCCATAGTTGATCGTGTTCGTCGCGCGCCGCATATAGGCCTTCCACGCATCCGACCCGCTTTCGCGCCCGCCGCCGGTTTCCTTTTCACCGCCAAAGGCCCCGCCGATTTCGGCCCCCGATGGCCCGATGTTGACATTGGCGATGCCGCAATCCGACCCACGCGCCGACATGAAGGCCTCGGCTTCGCGGATGTCATTGGTGAAGATCGACGAGGACAGACCCTGCGGCACGGCGTTGTGCAGATCAAGAACCTCGTCGAAGTCATTGTATTTCATGACATAAAGGATCGGTGCAAAGGTTTCTTCGATCACGGGGCCGCATTGCGCGGCCATTTCCACCAGCGCGGGGCGGGCGTAATAGGCGTCGTCGCCCGTCACCATCACCCTCTCTCCGCCCGTCACCGTGCCGCCTTCCGCCCGTGCCGCCGCCAGCGCGGCTTGCATCTTGTCAAAGGCCGCACGGTCCACCAGCGGGCCGACCAGCGTGCCTGCCTCCAAGGGATTGCCGACCTTGACCGACAGATAGGCCTTTTTCAGGCGTGGCACCAAGGCATCATAGACCGAGGCATGAACGAACAGCCGGCGCAGCGTGGTGCAGCGTTGCCCCGCCGTGCCCATGGCCGAAAAGGCCACGCCGCGCAGGGTCAGGTCCAGATCGGCTGAGCCCGAGACGATGGCCGCATTGTTGCCGCCCAACTCCAACAGGGACCGGCCAAAGCGCCCCGCCACACGCGGCCCGACCTGCCGGCCCATCGCGGTCGATCCGGTGGCCGACAGCAGCGGCACGCGGGCATCGTCCACCAGAACCTCGCCCACATCGCGCGCCCCGCAGATCAGTTGCGCCAGACCCTCCGGCACCTCGCCGCCCGCAGCGCGGTAACGCTCGACCGCGCGGGTCAGCGTGGCTTGCGCCCCAAGGGCCGAAAGCAGGGCCTTTTCCGAGGGCTTCCACACCACCGCATTGCCGCAGACCAGCGCCAGCGCGGTGTTCCATGACCAGACTGCGACCGGAAAGTTGAAGGCCGAGATCACCCCGATCACGCCGAGGGGATGCCAGGTCTCCATCATGCGGTGCTCATTGCGCTCTGACGCGATGGTCAGCCCGTAGATCTGGCGCGACAGGCCGACCGCGAAATCGCAGATGTCGATCATCTCCTGCACTTCGCCCAGGCCCTCCGAGGTGATCTTGCCGACCTCGATCGACACGATCCGCCCGAGGGCCGCCTTGTGGGCGCGCAATTCCTCGGCCCACAGGCGCACCAACTCGCCACGCTGCGGGGCGGGGCGGTTGCGCCAGATCATGAAGGCGGCATGGGCGGCGGCGATGGCGTCGGTGGTCTGGGGGGCGGTGCTTGCAGGAACCATGGCCAGAACCTCGCCCGAGATGGGCGAGCGGGCGGCGAGAGTGCCGCCGGCAAAGGCGGCAGGGTCAATGCCCATTCCGGTCAGCAGGCTTTCGATTTCAGTTGCATAGGTCATGGTCGGGTCCTTTTACGGGGTCATGTCGGGGCGCGGTGCGCCGGAATGCGGGAGGCGGCGGGGAGGGCGGGCTATATCCGATCCGTCACCAGATGTGCCAAGGTGGAGCCTTGTTCGTAACAGGCCTCGCGCAGGGCGCGCAGGCGGCGGTCTTCGGCGGTGATCACGGGCAGGGGCATGTCGGATGCGGTGCGCGCACCCATCACATGTTCGGCCAGACAGCGGCCAAAGACCGTGCCCGGCCCGATGCCGCGCCCGTTGTACCCCGAGATCGCCACGATGTTTTCGTCCAACTGGTGAAAGCCGGGCAGGTTGTTTTCGGTCATGCCGATCTGGCCATACCATTCGGCCTCGAACTCGACATCGCGAAGGGTCGGGAACAGCCGCGCCAAAGACCGCCGCGCCCAGGCCTCGTGCACCCCGGCTGCCGCCCCCTTCAGCGCGCCGACCGAGCCGAAGATCAGCCGGCCAAGGGCATCAAAGCGGTAGGACGACAGGATTTCGCGGGTGTCCCAGGCGCCTTGACCACCGGGCAGGATCTGGCCGCGCTGCGCGGGTGTCAGGGGCGTGGTGGCGAAGTTGAAATAGGGCAGATGCACCTGCCGCCCGCGCAATTCGGCAAAGGGACCATGGGCATAGGCATCGCCCGCCATGATCACCCATTTCGCCGTCAGCGTGCCGGTCGGGGTCGTCAGCTGCCAGCCCGCGCCGTCGCGCTCGATGCTTTGCACCGGGCTCAGGCCGTGAATGACCGCGCCCGCCTTTTGTGCCGCCACCGCCAGCCCGCGTGCATAGGCGAGCGGCTGGATCGTGCCGGCCCGCAGATCCAGAAGCGCGCCGTGATAGGCGGTGGATCCGATCATGTTGCGGGCCTCGTCGCGTCCCAAGAGCCGCACCGGGGCGCCGCGCGCCTGCCATTGGCGTTCGCGTTCGCGCAATTCTGTCAGGCCCCGGGCATCGTTGGCGCAGTGCAGGGTGCCCACCGGATTGGCCTCGCAGGCGAAGGCATGTTTGGCCACACGGCCCCAGACCTCGGAGGGGGCATTGCCCAGAAGGCTCAGAACGCGCTCGCCGTAGACCGGGCCCAGACCGGCGACCACCGCCTCGGGCATCACCCACATTCCGGCGTTCACCAGACCCACATTGCGCCCGGCACCGCCAAAGCCGGGGGCCACGGCCTCCAGTACGACGGCGCGCATCCCGGCTTCGGCAAGGGTCAGCGCGGCGGACAGCCCGGTATAGCCTGCGCCGACAATGGCCACCTCGGCCGTCACCGCGCCCGAAAGCGCCGGGCAGTCCGGCGCGGGCGGCGCGGTCATTTCCCACAGCCCGTGGCTTTTGGGATCATTCTGCATCGGGTCGGGTCCTTGTGCCAATGGGCATGAATAGGCTTGTCTTTGGTGCAATGCCAAGCAAGGATTGCGCAAGACTTCATTCGGAGATGGAATGACATGGCGGCATCTCCGCGGCGATTTCTGCCCTCGACCGCCTGCCTGCGCGCTTTCGAGGCCGCGGCGCGCACCGGGTCGGTGACTGCCGCCGCGCGGGAACTGAGCCTGACCCAAAGTGCGGTCAGCCGTCAGGTCCTGGCGTTAGAGGCGCAGTTGGGCGTGGCACTGTTTCACCGCGAGCGTCAGACCATCCGGCTGACACTGGCGGGCGACGCCCATGCGCGCGAGGTGCGCGAGGCGTTGCGCAAGATCTCGGCGGCCTCGCTGTCGTTGCGGGCCAATCCGCAGGGCGGCACGCTGTCGCTTGCCTGCCTGCCGACCTGGGGCGCGCGCTGGCTGGTGCCGCGCCTGCCTGATTTTCTGGTCCGCGCCCCGGGCGTGACGGTGAACCTGTTGACACGGGCGGTGCCGTTCGACTTCGCCCGCGATCCCTTTGATGCCGCCATCCACTTCGGTGCGCCCGAATGGCCCGGCGGGCGGCTGCAGTTGCTGCACCGCGAAACGGTTCTGCCCTTGTGCAGCCCGCCGATGAAGGTGCGCTTCGGCTTTGCCTGCGCCGCCGATCTGCGCGCCGCCCCCCTTTTGCACCTCGACACCCGCCCCGACGCCTGGGAGCGGTGGCTGATGCAGCATCGCGCGCCTGCCGAGGGGGTGCATGGCATGTTGTTCGACCAGTTTTCAACGCTTGCCCAGGCGGCGGTCAGCGGGTTGGGCGTGGCGCTGTTGCCCGGGCTGCTGGTCGAAGAGGAGCGCGCGACGCAGCGTCTGGTGCCCGCCCTGGACGCGCCGATGACCAGCGATCAGGCCTATTATCTGGTCTGGCCCCCCGAACGCGAGGATCACCCGCCTTTGCGGGCCCTGCGTGCCTGGCTGACCGAGGTTTCGGGCGCAGCGGGCTAGGCGGTTCAGATTTTGACAGAAACACCCGCTTTCGTAAAACGCGGTCGCGCGCCAGCGAGTGGCAGCGGTATCCCCTTCGATCCAGACCTGAACCGCTTCAGATGTCAGGGGGCGGGCCCGGCCATGTCGCGGACCTTCGCCGGCAAGGGCACCAGCGCGCCGCGCGCCGCGACGACTTCGGCCGCCACGGCAGCCCCGAGGGCCAGCGACTGATCTACGGGGGCGCCGCTCAGATGCCCGGCCAGAAACCCCGCGTTGAAACTGTTGCCTGCCGCCGTGGTATCGACCACCGACCGCACCGGCGGCGGCACAAGCCGATGC
>JANMJC010000124.1:0-3166 GCA_031371185.1 Paracoccaceae bacterium
GCCCTGGACGCGGTCAGCGCCGCCATTGCTGCGGCCATGGCGCCCGAGGCCGACGAACTGCGCGTCCGCTTTGACGCGATCACCGTGCTGTTGCGGGCCGCGGCCAGCGAATATGCCTCTGCCACCGAAGGCGGTACGGTGGGCGATGTGATGGCCTATCACGAAGCGCATGCCTTCGTGGCCGTGGCCCGCTTGCTGGCCGCCGACCTTGCCCGGATCCCGGCCGCACAAGCGGCCGCCGAAAAGGCGCTGGCCGCGATTCAGGGGGCCGACGAGGCCTTTGGCGACATGTCGAAGCCGGAACTTGAAGTGCATGACCCCGCTATCCTGATGGCCATCGCCGCCCGGGTCGAACTTGTCGCCTCCTCGGTGCGCTAGCCGATGCTGGTTGTCGTTGAAGGCCTTCTTGCCCCCGCCGAAGTGCAGGTTCTGGCCGAAGCCGCCCGCAGCCTGACCTTCGACGACGGCAAGAAGACCGCCGGGCGCTTCGTGGCGGCGGTCAAGGCCAACGATCAGGCCGCGGCGACCCCCGAACGCGATGCGATCCTGTCGCGCGTCGAGGCGGCCCTGCGCAGCAATCCGGTGTTTCGCAGCGCCGCCCGGCCAAAGGCGTCAAGCCCGTTGATCCTGTCGCGCTACCGGGCCGGGCAGACCTATGGCCTGCATGTCGACGACGCGATCATGAACGGCCTGCGAACCGACCTGTCCTTCACGGTCTTTCTGACCGATCCCACCACTTACGATGGCGGTGCGCTGATCATCGAAGACCCGCTGGAATCGCGGGCGATCAAGCTTCAGGCGGGTGACATGATCCTGTACCCCTCGACCACGCTGCATCAGGTCGAGCCGGTGACACGCGGCGAACGGCTGGCCGTCGTCGGCTGGGTGCAAAGCCTTGTCCGCGACGGGCACCGCCGCGAAATCCTGTTCGATCTGGATCAGGCGGTCGACGCGGTCTTTGCCCGCGAAGGCAAGACGCCGCTGTTCGACACCCTTGCCAAGACAAGGTCAAACCTGCTGCGCCTTTGGGCCGAGGTTTGAACCGGTTGCATCGGCGACATCGGGGAAAAAATCCGGGAAAGTGACGCGGCCAAGCGGCGCATTCCTCGCCGGTGCAGAGACACTCGCCTGCGCTTCGAACGGCCTGCCAGGCGATTGCGTCGCCACGTTTTCAAGGACCCCGGGTGCAGGACCGCGACCCTTCGAGTTCAGGGTCCTTCCCGGCCCAGCACTTCTGCCAACCGCGCCCGCGCCTCGGGCAGCGGGCGCCCGGACAGGATCGGCTCCAGCCCCCTGGTCAGGAAATACCCCGTCAACTGCAGCGCCTGCCCAAGATCCTGTCGCCCGGCCGGACCGCCCGTCACCAGAAAAGCCGGCAGGGGTAACAGGCGGTCGGCCCATTCACCCGCCCCGGCCCGGCTGACCGCACGGCCCGACTTCGGGCTGACAAAGGCCAGATCCTGCCGGCTGCCCGTGACAGCGCAGACGGTAAGGTCAATCGCAAAGCCCAGATTTTCCAACAGGTTCAATTCCCAGTGCAGGTAATCTTCGGGCCAACCCGCCGCCCCCGCCTCGACCTTGTTCAAAAGCCCCAAGGTCGCGGCATAAAGTCCGCCATGCGCCTCGCGCTCGGGCAAGGAGACATGCAAGAGCGCACAGACTGAATTCAACGCCGCCAGTCCCGCGCGATCGGCCAAAAGGCCCGCGCGCGCGTGGATCGGCTCCAACTCGAAAGCGCCAAGGTGGTCTTCCAGCCGGGCGCGCCACGCCAGCGCCACTTGCCCGCCCGGTTGCAGAAACGCCGCCTTCCTGCGCGACACGCCGCCGCGCACCACGCCGGAGTGCCGCCCATGCGCGGCCGTAAACGCCTCGACGATGGCCGAGGTTTCCCCATGCGGGCGCACCGCGATCACAATGCCTTCGTCTTGCCAATCCATGCCCCTGTCTATCAGGGCCGAAGGGCCAAGGAAACGGTTGCCAATGCCCGTCGCTTTGGGCATTTTTCCCGGATGACCCTGTCCCGTGTAACCGCCTTTACTCTGTGCCTGATCGCGGCTGCCGCCCTGACAGGCCAGTTCATCCTGAACGGAGCCCTGCCGGAGGTGCAGAACTGGGGGCTTCGGGTCTGGGGTTTGATGCGCTATTTTACGATTTTGACCAATGGTTTGGTGGGCGTGCTGATGTTGCGCCATGCAATTGGCGCCAAGGTCAGCGCCGACTGGATGATGACGGCGACCCTGAGCATCGCTTTGGTGGGGCTGATATATCAGACGCTGCTGGTGCCCGAGGTGCCTTTGGCCGGGCCTGGCTGGTGGACGGATTTTGCCTTTCATGCCGCAATGCCGCTGTTGACCGTGCTGTGGTGGCTGGCCTTTGCCGCCAAACCGCAGTCTCTGCGAGCGCTGCCCAAATGGCTGATCTGGCCCGCCGTCTATTGTGTCTATGCGTTGGTCCGCGGCGGAATCGACGGGCGCTATCCTTATTTCTTTCTGGATGCAGGAACCTACGGCTTGGCGCGCATTGCTTTGAATTGCCTTGGATTTCTGGCGGCATTTGCGTTGGCCGGGGCGGGTTTGTGGGCCTTGGGTCGGGTCCGACCGCGCGATTAACTCGCCAGCCCGTCTTCCTCCAGCAAGGTGCGGCCCTGACGATCTTCCAGTTCCAGCACCCAAAGGTCGCGGTCGCGCAGCTTCTGGCGCGCCAGAACCTCGTCCACGGCGCGCTCTGGCCCTTCGGCCAGCACGATCCAGATCCGCTTGCCCGTGGTCGGATCAAACGAGCGTTGAAACGCCCGTGCCTGCCCGTCCAGCGTGGCGACCTTGACCACCACGGCCCCCGCCGTCGCATCGCCCTTGGCGGTGACATAGACCGGAATTTCAGCCAGCCGCAGCCGGGTCAGATAGGCCGAAACCCAGATGCCGCTGGCAAGTCTGGCCTCAGGCATCGCCGTCCTTGAAATCCAACCCCATCTCGGAATAGCGCTCGGCTTCTTCCAGCCAGTTCGGCCGCACCTTGACCTGCAGGAACAGATGCACCGTGCGGCCCAGAAATTCCGAGATTTCCGCCCGCGCCGCCGATCCGATCTGCTTGATCGTCTCGCCCTTGGCCCCCAGCAGGATGCCCTTGTGACCGTCGCGCGCGACATAGATGATCTGGTCGATCCGCG
>JANMJC010000001.1:0-1717 GCA_031371185.1 Paracoccaceae bacterium
CCTGCGGGCGGTGAAAGGGTGGAGCGGTGTGTGGCGGCCCCCAACCCTTCCCACGAGGGGGACGGGGGCGAGTGTGCGGGGGGCGGGGAATTTCGCCCGGGCGTCCCCCGGCGGCCCAGGTTCAGCGCCGCACCATCAGCCGTTCCAGCCCGTGGAAGTGATAGGCGTCGCGGTAGCGGGGCGGTTCGGACAGGGTCAGGCGGGGCAGGCGTTCGAACAGGATCGGCAGGGCGATCTGCAACTCCAGCCGCGCGAGCGGCGCGCCGACGCAGAAATGCAGGCCCGCGCCGAAGGATGCATGCGGTTTGACCGGGCGCCGGGGGTCGAACCTTGCGGGGTTATCCCATTGGCCGGGATCGCGGTTGGCGGCGGCCAGCAGCAAAGCCACCTGATCGCCGCGTTGAAAGGTCTGGCCCATGACCTCGACCTGCTCGTAAGCCCATCGGGTGAACATGTGCAGGGCGGGGTCATGGCGCAGGATCTCTTCCACCGTGCCTTCAACCGCGTCAGGGGCCAGCGCCGTGGCAGGGCTTCGCGCCTGCAACAAGGCCTTCACCCCGTTGCCGATGGTGTGAACCGTCGCCTCGTGGCCCGCGTTCAACAAAAGGATGCAGGTGGAGATCAACTCGTCCGTCGTCAGCCGTTCGCCCGCCTCTTCGGCCTGGATGAGCGAGGTGATCAGATCGTCGGCGGGACGGGCGCGGCGTTCGTCGACATAGGACCGCAGGAAGGCGACAAAGTCTGTCGTCGCGGCCACGGCGGCCTCTTCGCGCGCTCGGGTCCGGCCCGCCATATACATGCCGACCATGGCATTGGACCAGCGCAGCAGATCGTCCGACATCGCCTCGGGCACGCCCAGAAGGCGCGCGATGATGATGACCGGCAGGCGGGTGCCGAAATGCTGGAGCAGATCAAAGTCGCCCGCCGGCAGGGCGTCGATCAACTGGTGCGACAGGGCGGCGATTTCGGGGCCAAGGGCGGCGATGCGTCGCGAGGTGAAGGCGCGCAGCACCAGCGAGCGCAGGCGGGTATGGCGCGGCGGCTCCAATTCCAGCATCGAATGGGCCTCGACGGCATAGAAGGGCGTCAGGTGGGCGGGGATCACGGGCGCAAGTTCGGCCGGCGCCTCGCGGCCAAAACGGCGGTCGCGAAAGATGGCAGAGGTCGCGGCCCAATTGCCGGTGCAGATCACGCCGTAGTCGGTCCAGCGAAAGAACGGCCCCGAGGCGCGGGCCGCTTCGTAGAATGGATAGGGGTCTTGCACGAAGGCGGGATCGGTGGGCGATTGGGACAGGGTCTGCATGGCGATCAGCGGCCTTTGGGCAGGGGGATCAGGCCCTGGGCGATCAGAACGCCCAGGCCGACAAGGGCGGCGGCTCCGGCCTGGGTCCAGTCCCACCTCCCGCCAAGCCCGAACAGGATGAGCATGACATAGAACGGGGCGGCGTTGATGTGCAGCGACGACAGGCCGATGCCCAGACGTTCGACCGAGATGATGAACATGTATTGCGCGATCCCCAGGGCCCCGACGGAAAACAGCAGGATCGCGCCGATTTCCCTGGCCCCCCATCCCGACAAATCCGGGGCCGGGGTGCCGGCCGCGCCCTGAACCAGCGCCGCGATCAGCGACACGACCGCAGCCCCGGTCAGGGTGACGGCGGTGCGGCCCAGGGGGGATTGCACCGGAAAGGCGGTGACGGTCAGCCGCGAGCCCAAG
>JANMJC010000032.1:0-4320 GCA_031371185.1 Paracoccaceae bacterium
CGCATCAACCCGACCGGTCGCAAAAAGCTGGCGGCCGAGATGGAGATGGGCAACTTCGACACCGTCCTGCGCGACGCGCTGGAGCAGGTCGCTTGCGGGGCGACCGTTCTTGATATCAATTCCGGTGCCGTGTTCACCAACATGATGGCGCAGGACCCGCGCTATGCCGACAACAATTTTGTCGAACCGCCGCTGATGAAACGCTTGATCGAAATGGTGCAGGGCGTGGTCGATGTGCCTCTGTGCATCGACTCATCGGTTCCCGGCGCGCTGGAGGCCGGTCTGATGGCCTGCGAGGGGCGTCCCTTGTTGAACTCTGTCACCGGCGAGGAAGAGCGGCTGGAACTGGTCTTGCCGCTGGTCAAGAAATACAACGTGCCGGTCGTGGCGATTTCCAACGACGACACCGGCATTTCGCAGGACCCCGACGTGCGCTTTGCAGTGGCCAAGAAGATCGTGCAGCGCGCTGCCGATTTCGGCATCCCCGCGCATGACATCGTGGTCGATCCGCTGGTCATGCCGATCGGGGCCATGTCGACCGCCGGTCAGCAGGTCTTTGCGCTGGTCCGGCGTCTGCGCGACGAATTGGGCGTCAATACCACCTGCGGGGCCTCGAACATCTCGTTCGGCCTGCCGCAGCGCCACGGCGTGAACGCGGCTTTCCTGCCGATGGCGATCGCCGCCGGCATGACCAGCGCCATCATGAACCCGGTCCGTCAGGTCGAGATGGAGGCGATCCGTGCGGCCAACATGCTGATGAACCACGATGCGAATGGCGGCGAATGGATCAAGTTTTCCAAGATCCTTGAGGCGGTCGAGGGCGGTCTGTCCTTTGCCGAAGCTTCAGCCGCCGCAACCTCCGCGTCCAGCGGGCGCCGTGGCGGGCGTCGCGGGCGGGCATGACGGCCCTGGCGGCACCGCTGTGACCGTTGCGGCGCCGCATTTCCGCCGCCGCGCCGTCCTGCGGCGCAAGCGGCCGATGACATTTGCAGGACGCCGCCTGGACCCGGGACCATGATGAAACCTTTGCGCCTTGATGCCTCGACAATCCCCCCCCGGTCATGGGAGGATCCGGCGCGCGGTACGCTGACCTGGATGCCCTTGTTTTCCAAAGGCGAAACCGCGACCGCCAGCCTTGTCTGCGGCATCGCCGACATTCAGCCCGGCCAGCATTTTGCCCTGCACAGCCACCCTGAACCCGAGGTCTACCTTGGCCTTTCCGGCGCCGGGGAGGTCATGATCAACGGGGTCGCCCATCTGCTTGCGCCCGGGGTGGCGCTGTACATTCCCGGCGGCGCGCTGCACGGCATTGCGCAGGCGAACCAGCCGATGCGCTGGTTTTACACCTTCGCCTGCGACAGTTTCGACCAGATCGCCTATCACTTTCCCCACGAAGGTGCCGCCAGCGCACCAAGCCCGAGGCAAGCATGACCAAAGACGCCCTTGTCATTTTCACCCCCTCGGGCAAACGGGGCCGTTTTGCCACCGGCACGCCGATCCTTTCGGCCGCGCGCCAGTTGGGGGTGGATCTGGATTCGGTCTGCGGCGGGCGCGGCATCTGTTCGAAATGTCAGATCAGCCCCGGCTACGGCGATTTCGCCAAGCATGGCGTGACGGTCTATGACGACGCCCTGACGCCGTGGAATTCCGTGGAAGAGCGTTACAAGTCGAAACGCGGCATGGCGCCGGGCCGCCGTCTGGGCTGTCAGGCCTGCATCATGGGCGATGTGGTGGTCGACGTGCCGCCCGAATCCCAGGTGCACAAGCAGGTGATCCGCAAATCGGCCACCCAACGCGACATCGTGATGGACCCCGCCACGCGCAGCTATTTCGTCGAGGTGACCGAGCCCGACATGCACGAGCCGACCGGCGATTTCGAACGGTTGAAGCGGGCCCTGGCCGACCAATGGCAGATCGAGGACCCGGTCATCACCCTGCCGGTCCTGCGCCGCCTGCAGCCCGCCCTGCGCAAGGGCGGCTGGAAGGTGACGGTCGTTGTGAACCGCGGCAACCACGATGCCGCTCCGCGCATTCTGGACGTTTTCGCGGGCTTTCACGAAGGCGGGCTATACGGGCTGGCCGTCGATCTGGGCTCTACCACCATCGCGGCCCATCTGTGCAATCTGGAGGACGGCACGGTTCTGGCCTCGTCCGGGCTGATGAACCCGCAGATCCGTTTTGGCGAAGACCTGATGAGCCGGGTGTCCTATGCCATGATGAACCCCGGCGGCGATGTCGAGATGACCCGCGCGGTGCGCGAGGCGATCAACGGGCTGGCCAGATCCATCGCCGACGAGGCAAAGATCGACGCCAAGTCGATCTATGAGGTGGTCTTCGTGATGAACCCGGTCATGCACCACCTGCTGATGGGCATTGATCCGGTGGAACTGGGACAGGCGCCCTTTGCCCTTGCCACCTCGGACAGCATGAGCCTGAACGCCTCGGAACTGGACCTGACCCAGATCCACGACGCGGCCCGGGTCTATGTGCTGCCCTGCATCGCGGGCCATGTCGGCGCGGATTGCGCGGCGGTGGCCCTGTCGGAAGAGCCCAGCAAATCCAGGGATATGGTACTGATCGTCGATGTCGGCACCAATGCCGAACTTCTTTTGGGCAACGAAACCCGGGTACTGGTCTGTTCCTCGCCCACCGGCCCCGCCTTTGAAGGCGCGCAGATTTCCAGCGGCCAACGCGCCGCCCCGGGCGCCATCGAGCGGGTCGAAATTGATCCCGTCACCAAGGAACCCCGGTTCCGCGTCATCGGGTCCGACCTGTGGAACACCGATCCGGGCTTTGGCGCGGCCACCGCAGCCTCGGGCATCACCGGGATCTGCGGATCGGGCATCATCGAGGCCGTGGCCGAGATGCGCATGGCGGGGCTGGTCGATCAGGTTGGTCTGATCGGCGGGCCCGAGCAGACCGGCACGGCGCGCTGCGTGGCCGAAGGGCGCACCCATTCCTATGTGCTTTATGACGGCACGGCAGAGGGCGGGCCGCTGATTTCGGTGACCCAGGGCGACATTCGCGCCATTCAACTGGCCAAGGCCGCCCTTTACGCCGGGGCACGGCTGCTGATGGACGAGATGGGCGTGGCGACGGTTGACCGCGTCACGCTTGCCGGGGCCTTTGGCGCCCATATCAGCCCCAAGCACGCCATGGTTCTGGGCATGATCCCCGATGTGCCCTTGTCGCATGTCACCTCGGCGGGCAATGCGGCGGGCACCGGGGCGCGCATTGCCCTGCTGAACCGCGCCGCGCGGGATGCGATCGAAGCGACGGTGCACCAGATCCACAAGGTCGAGACCGCCATCGAGCCGCGCTTTCAAGAGCATTTCGTCAATGCCACCGCGATCCCGAATGCGGTCGATGCCTTTCCCGAACTGTCAAAGATCGTGACCCTGCCCGACCTGTCGTTCAACACGGCGGGGTCAGGCAGCGATGGCGGGCGGCGGCGGCGGCGGGGCTAGATCGGGTGCTTGGGGGGGTGACAAATCGCCATTTGTCCTTAGGGTAACGTGATGGATGATCCGCTTGGCCCCCTGTTGATCCGCGTCGCCGCGCAAGACCGCGCGGCGTTCCGCGCCCTTTATGCGCAGAGTTCCTCGAAACTTTTGGGGGTGCTGATCCGTATGCTGGGTCAAAGGGCCGATGCAGAGGATGCCTTGCAGGAAGTTTTCACCCGAGTCTGGCTGCGCGCCGCCAAGTTCGACCCCGATCGCGGGGCGGCGATGGGCTGGCTGGTGACGCTGGCGCGCAACCACGCCATCGACCGCCTGCGCGCCCGCCCGCCCATTGCCGACGGCGACGACGCGCTGACCGAGATTGCCGACACCACGATGCGCGCCGATCAGCGTCTGGTCGCCAAGGCCGACGCGCGGCGCATCTCGGAGTGTTTCGACCGGCTGGAGGCTGACCGGTCGGCCGCCGTCAAGGGCGCCTATCTGGACGGGCTGAGTTACGACGATCTGGCCGCACGCTTCAACGTTCCCTTGAACACCATGCGCACCTGGCTGCGGCGCGGGCTGATCTCGTTGCGGGAGTGCATGGAAAAATGACCCCCGAACTGTCCGCCGATCTGCCCCCCGAACTGCCGGACGATGATCTTCTGGCCGCCGAATATGTTCTGGGCGTTCTGCCGCTGGCCGAACGCATGGCCGCCGAGGCCCGGGCGAAGATCGACGCCCCTTTCGCCAGCCTTGTCGCGGCCTGGGACGCGCGCCTTACCCCGTTGAACGATGAGACCGCCACCCTAGCCCCCTCGCCCGATCTTTTGGCGCGCATCGAGGCGCGGCTGTTCCCCGCCGCCCCGCGCCGGCCGTG
>JANMJC010000053.1:0-4073 GCA_031371185.1 Paracoccaceae bacterium
GTCGGGCGTGTCGAACCTGTCGCAGCGCCCGCAGCCCTTGGTGAAGTAATCCTCGATCTGGGTGATCATCATGACGTCTGGTCCCTCACTTGCCGTAATAGTCCCGATACCAGTCCACGAACCGCCGCACGCCGTCGCGGAAATCGGTCTGCGGGCGATAGCCGGTCAGCGCCTGCAACAAATCGGCATCGGCCCAGGTCGCGGGCACATCGCCCCTCTGCATCGGCATGTAGTTGCGAACCGCCTTCTGGCCCAAAGCCTCTTCGATCGCCTCGACGAAATCCAGAAGCCGAACCTTGTCGGAATTGCCGATGTTGACCACGCGCCACGGGGCCGACGGCGACAGGTTGTCGCCCGGGATCGCGGTCCCGCGCCCCTCGACCAAGGGCGGGACCACCGGGATCAGCAGGCTGATCGCGCGCACCAGATCGTCAATATAGGTGAAATCGCGAAACATCTCGCCGTGGTTGTAGATATCGATCGCACGCCCGGCAAGGATCGCCTCGACAAAGCGGAACAGCGCCAGATCGGGCCGCCCCCAGGGTCCGTAGACCGTGAAGAACCGGAACATCGTGGTCGGGATCTTCCACAGATGGGCATAGGAATGGCCCATGGCCTCGGTGGCCTTCTTGGTCGCGGCATAGATGGTCAGCGGGTGATCGGCGCGGTCGGTTTCGGCAAAGGGCATCTTTTCGTTCGCGCCGTAGACCGACGAGGTCGAGGCCATCATCAGATGGGCAACCGCGTGGCGCCGCGCCACCTCCATCACGTTGAAGGTGCCGATGATGTTGCTGTCCAGATAGCTGCGCGGTGCCTCCAGCGAATAGCGCACCCCGGCCTGGGCGGCCAGATGCACGATCACTTGCGGCAGGAACCGGTCCGCCGCCGCGTCCAGCGCGCCCTGATCCTCCAGCATGGCTTCGGTGGCCCGAAACCCCGGGGATTGCAGCAGATCACCGTGGCGGCGCCGTTTCAGTCCGAGGTCGTAGTAGTCGGTCATGCCGTCATAGCCCAGAATTTCGTGCCCCTCGGCCAACAGCAATCTGGCCAGATGATAGCCGATGAAGCCTGCGGTGCCGGTGATCAGGATGCGGGTCATTTCGGGCCTTTTGCTGGTCTGGTCCGATTGGTGCCCCGGTTGGCCCGCCGACACAAGGGGGGTGAGTGTCCCTTCCCCGCGCCCCGACGACAGGCCAAGCCCCGGCGCGGCCTAGGAGGAGGCGCGGCGCATCAGGTAGATATCCATGATCCAGCCCTGCGCCGCGCGGGCGCGGGCGCGGGTTTCGACAATCTCGGGTCCGACCCGCTCCAGGGGACCGGCGCGCAGGATCTGTTCGGCCATGCCGGCATAGGCCGCCCACCAGATCGAAATGCCCTCGGGTTTCAAGGCGGAAAACGAGCATTCGCCGTCCAGCATCACCACCATGGTGTCGGGGGCGGCGGCAGGCCAGCCATGGTCGCGCAACTGCCGCCCCGTGTTGATCAGGACCGGCTCTGCCACCTCGTTCAGCGCAATCGCATGGGCCGCGCACAGGGCCTGAACCGAGGTGATGCCGGGCACCACCGAAACCACCGCGCCCTGCAACCGCGCCGCGATGCGCAGGGTGCTGTCGTACAGCATCGGATCGCCCCAGACCATCAGGGCCACGCGCTGTCTTGGTCCCGGATGGGCCGCGATGGCGACCTGCCATTGCCCGGCAATCGCATCGTGCCAGTCCGACACGCCCGGGGCATAGCCCCCCGTCGCCTGCCGCTGCGGCATGTCAAACTCGGCCACGGCCACGGCATGGGTCAGCACGCGCGACAGGATCAGGTGGCGCAGATCGGCCAGATCCGACTTTTCCGGCCCCTTGCGCGGGATCAGGATCAGATCGGCCGAATTCAGCGCCGCCACCGCCTGCGCCGTCAGATGGTCGGGGTTGCCGGTGCCGATGCCGATCAGGACGATCTGCTGCATGGCCTCCCCCCCGGGCTCATGCCCTTTTGCCCTCGTGGGCCCATGCTGCCCCGGCAAGCCATCCCAGAGCGGCCCAGACGACCAGAGCCGACCCCAGAACCCGCGCCGAGAACATCGCGCCCAACTCGGTCGGTGCGATGCCAAAGTAACCCTCGGCCTGCGGGGCACCGATCACATGCGGCACGGCCAGAAAGGCCCCCGCCATTGCAAAGGCGGCCCAATGCCGGCCATAGGCCAGCAGCGCAAGCCCGGTGCCGGTGCAGGCCACGGTCATCCACCACCAGATCTGCCGCAATTCCAGCGGGGCCGCGATGGTGCCGGGCAGTTCCGGCGCAAGCCCCATCGCCGGGGCCAATTGGAACACCGCAAACCCGGCAACACCCCACAGCAAGCCCTCTTGCGGCCCGATCCTGCGGCCGAAGGCCTCGGCAATTCCAAAGCCCGCGACCAGAAGGAACCCATAGGCGACATAAAGGATCACCATGAAGGCAACGGTCAGCGCATTGCGCTTGAACTCTTGGCCGTCACCCGGGGCGGCTTGGGCGTGATCATGCCCTGCCAGGGGTTCGGCGGCCGGGTCGGTCGGGGTGCTGGTCGTGTCCCCCCCCGGGTCTGCGGGAACCTCGGCGGCGTCATGGCTGTGCTGGGCAGGTTTCGATCCCGCGCCACCATAATGCACCATCGCGCCGGTTTCATACTGCTCGCCCAGAAGGATGATGTTCTGGACAAACGCGAAATGCAGCACGGCGGCGATCAGCCCCGCTGCGATGCCGGCGCCCAGGGCGCAGGCCAGCATGCGTTGAAACATGGGTCAGGCGGTCAGTGACACGGAAAGCCGGTGGCGTGACGCACGTCATGCGCAGCGTCATGCAGGGTGGCCGATTGCGCGTGTCCTGCCAGCAACAGCATCGTGCCGCCCAGAGCCGCGGCGAACAGCGCCGACAGGATCAGGGACGAGGCTTTGGTTCCTGCAAGGGTCTTGGTCTGCGTGGTCATCTCATACTCTCCCAACCGTCACACCCGACGGTGTTGATGTTCCGTCACGCAAGGCCGGTCTCCTGGCTGCGGGTCACGCGCGGTGTCCGCCTTCCCAAACCCCGACAGGGCCCAGTGGCACGATGAACACCCGCTCGCCGCTTACAGTCGCGGGGGCGGCTGGGATTTGGGCCCCTGATTGGGTCGGCCCGTCCCATTCCCGTTTGAGCCCGTCCGCTTTGCGCGGGGATGGGCACCTTGCCCCTTCGTTCTTTCCCAACTGGCCCCGGGGGTCAAGTCTGATTCCGGCAGTTTTCGGTGAAAGCCGACGCCTCCGGCCCGGGTCAGCCCGGAATGCGCGCCAGCGCCTTGCTGCGCAGGCCGCCCAGAAACCGTGTGTCGTGAAAGGTGCCATCCGCCGAGTCCTGATAGGCCCGCGCAAAGGTGACCAGATCGGGCAGGTCGGCGGCGGCGAGATCGCCGAACAGATAGGCAACCTTTCCGGCCGCGCGAAAGGCAAGGGTCGAGGGGCGCGTGCAGCCCGACATGCAATCGACACCCGACAGCGTGGCCTGCACCCCGGCCCGGGTCAGTGCCGCCGACAAGGCCGCGTGAAATCCCTCGCGGCCAAGGGCGCAGCTTTGGCACAGGGTGATGTTCATGCGCCCTCCCCCTCTGCCAGCGCGCCGTACAGGATCAGCGCGGGCTCCGGGCCGTCCAGATCGGGCATGCGGGCGGCCAGCCCCGCTACGGTGTCGCGCACCAAAAGCTGCGTAGGGTGGCCGACGGCTTGGGCATACAGGGCGGGCGTGTCGGCAGGCAGGCCTGCCGCAACAAGATCGCGCGCCAGGGCCGCAAAACTGCGCTTGCCCATATAGACCACCGTCGTGGCATCGGGGTCCGCAAGGGCCGCCATGTTCAGACCCTGCGGCAACTGGCCCGTCACATCGGCCCCGGTGACGAACTGCACCCGCCGCGCGGTCAACCTGCGGGTCAAGGGAATGCCCGCCGCCGCTGCCGCCGCACAGGCCGCAGGCACGCCGGGGATGATTTCATAGGCAATTCCTGCGGCTTGCAGGGCGATGATCTCTTCCTCCAGCCGACCGAAAATCCCCGCATCGCCCGACTTCAGCCGCACCAC
>JANMJC010000083.1:0-2014 GCA_031371185.1 Paracoccaceae bacterium
CCCTTTGCAGGCTGGTCGCTTGGGGCGCATGACAGACCGCACCTTGGGATCACCCGAGCCGACCCCATGGGGTCCGGCGGTGCGAATCGCCGGAACGGGTCGAAGTCGCGGCCCTGATCGCGGGCCAGCGCCGCGACCGCCAACCCGCGCCGATGACTGCAATCCTCGTGGGCCTGCGCTGTCGGGGATGGGGCCGGGATTCCAGCCCCCGTGGCAGGCTGGTCGCTTGGGGCGCGTGTCAGACCGCACCTTGGGATCACCCGAGCCGACCCCATAGGGTCCGGCGGGGCGAAACGCCGAAACGGGTCGAAGTCGCGGCCCTGGTCGCGGGCCAGCGCCGCTACCGCCAACCCGCCAATCTCCGCGCCGATGATTGCAATCCTCATGCGCCTATCCTGTCGGGGATGGGATTCCAGCCCGCCCGAAAAACCCCCGCGCCAACGATTGCAATCCTCTGGGGGCCGTCGCGTCGGGGCCGGGGCCGGGGTTCCAGCCCCCTTTGCAAACCGGTTGCTTGGGGCGCATGACAGGTCGTGCCTTGGGTTCCCCGGCCCGACCCCACACGGGCCATCGCGGCCTGCGGTGACCCGCAATCTCTGGACCGGAAAGACCGGGGACGCTGTCAGGTCGAGGGGGTGTTCTGCGTTCCCTCAGGTCGCCGTGGAGGCTTTTGGCGGCCAGAGCCGCAGGCCACAAGCGGCGATCAAGGCCGCTGCACCCGGGGCAGGATCGACGGTCTTCGCCAGCCTCCCCGACAGGCGGCGCGCCAGTTCCGAAGGCTGTTTCGCGGGCCCGGCTCACTTTCCAGCCGTCCCGGGGCCGACAAGTCCTTGCAAGTCCCGCATGACCGTCCGTTTCACAACGTCAGGCGTCGCCGTAACTCCCCCCGTTTCGCGATCCCCAAAGCCCGGGACCGGACCCGAAGCTGCGTCCATTCCCCGGGCTGAAATCTTGGCCGGTCAAGCGCCTCAGGTCCCGCGGGGCTTGGCGCGCAGGGTCGGTTCGGCTTCGGTCGGGTCCTCGGGCCAGGGGTGGCGCGGGTATTGCCCGCGCATGTCGCGGCGCACATCGGCATAGGAGGAGCGCCAGAACCCCGGCAGGTCCATCGTGACCTGAACCGGCTTTTGCCCCGGCGACAGCAGCGTCACGCGCAGGGCCAGACGATCTTGCCCGACCGTGGGATGCACCGTGACGCCGAACATTTCTTGCAAACGAACCTCGATGGCGGGGTGTTCGCCGTCATAGTCGATGGGCACAGCCCGCCCCAGGGGCGTGGTGAAATGACTGGGCACCAGACGGTCCAACTCGGCCCGTTGACCCCAGTCCAGCCGGGCGCGCAGCGCTTCGGTCAGGTCCAGCGCTTTCAGGTCGGCTTCGGTGCGGACCTTGGACAGATGGGGCAACAGCCAGACGGCCGCGCTGGCCAGCAAGCCTTCGTCGCTGCAATCGGGCCAGTCGGCCGCGCCGCCGCGCGCCAACTCGATCCGCGCCCTCAACCGCCGCGCGGCGGGTGTCAGAACCAGACCCACCTGCGCCACCCCCTCCAGCGCCGCGCGGGCCAGGGCCTCGGGCGGGGCGTCGGGCCAGGGGCGGTCGTCCAGCACCAGGGCGCCAAAGCGTTCCTGACGCCGCGCCAGCACCCGGCCCTCGCGACGCGACCATTCGCAGGCCTCGTGCCAGTGGATCAGATCGCCATGCACCGCGCGCAATTCGGCCTCGGTCAGGGCGAAGGCCAGCCGCACGGTGGCCTCTTGCCGGTCGCCGTCCAGATCCACCGCCACGATCAACCGCGCCCCCGACAGGGCCTGACCCGGGGCCATCGCGGCCCCCTTGCCCCCCGACAACAGCCAGCGCGGCGCATCGCCCTTCCGGCGCAGACCGATCCGGTCGGGATAGGCGAGTGCTGCCATCTGCGCCGCAGTCAAGGGCCCCAACGAACCTTCACGCGGAACGGCCCGCTCCAACCGGCGCGCCTCGGCCCGGACCCGCTCGACGCCCGGGCGCGACAGGGCAT
>JANMJC010000143.1:0-3292 GCA_031371185.1 Paracoccaceae bacterium
TGTTGTCCGCCCCCCCCCCCACCCCCCCCCCCCCTCAATTTTTTTTAAAATTTCCCGGGGGGGGGGGGGGGGGCGGCACCCCCCCCGGGGTTGTCCGCGGAACTGCCGTCAGACTATTGCAGAGCCGCCATCACGGCCGCCTTGGCATCGCCGCCGTCCTTGGTGGTCACCCCGTCCAGCCAGGGCTCCCATGCTGCCGGGTTGGCGGCCAGCCAGGCCTTGGCGGCCTCGGCCCCGTCCATCCCGTCATTCAGGATCCTGCCCATGATCTCGTTTTCCATCGGCAGCGAAAACACCAGGTTCGCCAACAGCTTGCCCGTGTTCGGGCATTCCGCCGACAGACCCTTGCGCGTGTTGGTATCCACCACCGCGCCACCATAGTTCGGGCCGAAATAATCGTCGCCGCCCGACAGATAGGTCATCTTGAAATTCGCGTTCATCGGGTGGGGTTCCCAGCCCAGAAACACGATCGGCTTGCCGTCGCCGTCGTGTTTGGCAACCTCGGCCAGCATGCCCTGCTCGGAGGATTCCACCACTTCGAACCCGTCCAGCTTGAACGGCCCGCTGGCGATCATGTCGATGATCAACCGGTTGCCGTCATTGCCCGGCTCGATGCCGTAGATCTGCCCTTCCAGCGCATCCTTGGCCGCCGCGATCGAGGCGAAATCGGTGATCCCGGCCGCAACGCCCGCCTCGTTGGTGGCCAGCGTGTACTTGGCGCCTTCCAGATTGGTGCGCACCACTTCGACGGTGCCGGCATCGCGGTAGGGGGCAAGGTCGGCTTCCATCGTGGGCATCCAGTTGCCCAGAAAAACGTCGATGTCGCCCTCGGCCAGACCGGTATAGGTCACGGGCACCGACAGGACCTTGGTTTCGGTCTCGTATCCCAGGGCCTCGAACACCAGCGCGGTCGCGGCGGTCGTGGCGGTGATGTCGGTCCAGCCCACATCCGAAAAGATCACCTTGTCACAACCGGTCGCAAAGGCGGACCCGGCAAAGGCGAAGGTGATGGCGGTTCCCAGAAGGGCGGTGCGAAGGGTCATGGTGGGGCTCCCTGTTTTTTGTTGATTGACGAGTCAATAAACTTCACGCAACGTCGGTTTGGCAAGCAAATTCTTGGACCCTCCCGAAATGCCCAAAGTTGGAATGGAGCCTATCCGAAAGGCGGCGCTCGTCAAAGCGACGATCGTCGAGATCGGGCGCGTCGGATCCCTGGATGTGACGGTCAGCCAGATTGCCAAGCGGGCCGGCATGTCGTCGGCGCTGGCACACCACTACTTCGGCTCCAAGGAAGACATGTTTCTGGCCGCCATGCGCCACATCCTGTCGCTGTACGGGGCCGAGGTGCGCGGGGCGCTGACGGCGGCGCATGGCCACGAGGGGCGGCTGCGTGCGGTGGTCCTTGCCAATTTCAGTGCGGGGAACTTCCGACGCGAGGTGATCGGGGCCTGGCTGAACTTCTGGGTCCTGGCCCAGACCGTGCCCCAGGCCCGCCGCCTGCTGCGGGTCTATCAGGGGCGGCTCAGGTCCAACCTTCTGGCCTCGCTGCGCCCGCTTGCAGGCGCCCGGGCAACCGAGTTGGCCGAGGGTCTGGGGGCCGTGATCGACGGCGTCTATCTGCGAGAGGCGCTGAAGTCGGGGGCACCCGATGGCCGGGCTGCGGCGGGTGTGGCGCTCAACTATCTGAATTCGCAGCTAAAGGATTTTTCCAAGTGATTGCCGACTATGTAATCATCGGGTCGGGGTCGGCCGGCGCTGCCGTGGCTTACCGTCTGGGGGACGCGGGCAAATCGGTGGTGGTCATCGAACAGGGCGGCAGTGATGCCGGGCCCTTCATCCAGATGCCCGCGGCCCTGTCCTATCCGATGAACATGCCGATCTACGACTGGGGCTTTGCCACCGAGCCCGAGCCGCATCTGAACAACCGCCGTCTGGTCTCTCCGCGGGGCCGCGTCATCGGCGGGTCGTCGTCGATCAATGGCATGGTCTATGTGCGCGGCCACGCCCGCGACTACGACACCTGGGAAGCGATGGGGGCCCGGGGCTGGTCCTATGCCGATGTCCTGCCCTATTTCCAGCGCATGGAAAACTGGCACGGCGCGGCGGATGCCGGGCCGCAGGGCGACGCGGGTTTTCGCGGGCACGACGGCCCGTTGCACATCACGCGCGGGCCGCGCAAGAACCCGCTGTTCGATGCCTTCATCCAGGCCGGGCGCGAAGCGGGCTATCCCGTGACCCCCGATTACAACGGACAGCGCCAAGAGGGGTTCGGCGCGATGGAGGCAACGATCTGGAAGGGGCAGCGCTGGTCGGTGGCCTCTGCCTATCTGCGCCCGGCCATGAAGCGCGGCAATGTTGCCCTTGTGCGCGGCCTTGCCCGCAAGGTGGTGATGGAAGAGGGCCGCGCCGTGGGCGTCGAGATCGAACGCCGGGGCCGGATCGAGGTCATCCGCGCTTCCGCAGAGGTGATCGTTTCGGCCTCGTCGATCAACACGCCCAAGATCCTGATGCTGTCGGGCGTGGGTCCGGCGGCCCATCTGGCCGACCACCATATCCCGCTGGTGGCCGACCGACCGGGTGTGGGCGCGAATTTGCAGGACCACCTTGAAATCTACATGCAGTTTCATGCAAGCCAGCCGATCACCCTGTACAAATACTGGAATCTCTGGGGCAAGGGCCTGATCGGCGCGCAGTGGCTTTTCACCAGAAAGGGCCTTGGCGCCAGCAACCAGTTCGAAGCCTGCGGTTTCATCCGGTCGGGCGCCGGGGTGGAATATCCCGACATCCAGTACCATTTCCTGCCGATTGCCGTGCGCTATGATGGCAAGGCTCCGGCGGCGGGCCACGGCTTTCAGGTTCATACCGGGCCGATGCGGTCAAAGTCGCGCGGGTCGGTCACGCTGCGGTCATCCGATCCGCATTCGGCCCCGAAAATCCGGTTCAACTACATGTCCGACCCCTCCGACTGGCAGGATTTCCGCCAGGTGATCCGCCTGACGCGCGAGATTTTCGCCCAACCCGCCATGGCGGGGTTCGTGAAGGCCGAATTGCAGCCGGGCCCCGATGTGCGCACGGACGAGGACTTGGACAGCTTTCTGCGCGACCATGTCGAAAGCGCCTATCACCCCTGCGGCACGGCGCGCATGGGGCGGCCCGACGACCCGATGGCCGTGGTCGATCCGGAGTGCCGGGTGATCGGGGTCGATGGCCTGCGCGTGGCCGATGCCTCGATCTTTCCGCAGGTCACCAATGGCAATCTGAATGGCCCCTGCATCATGGCCGGGGAAAAGGC
>JANMJC010000155.1:0-3454 GCA_031371185.1 Paracoccaceae bacterium
CAGCGCGGCGAATTCCTGGTCCAGCAGCGCGGTTTCGGCCACTTCGCCGGGGGCGGTGTTGTAGCGGTGCAGCCGGCCATGGCGCAAAACGGCAATCGCCGCTTTGATGCCCGCCTCGGGGATCGGTTCCTGCTGGGTGAAGCTGCCGGTGAACCGCTCTTGCGTCATGTCTTGTTTCCATCCTTCCCGACGAGCCACAGGAACAGACCCAAGGTCAGAACCAACCCGGCCCCTGCCACATAGAATGCGACATTGGCCGAGGGAAAGGGCGAGGTCGGGCCCAGGAAATAGCCGAAAATCTGCGCATAGAACACCGTGCCCGCCAGCATCGCGATGTTGGTGATGGCCGAGAGGCCGCCCTGCAACTCGCCCTGGGCATTGTCGGGCACCCGTTTGGAGGTGATCGCGGTGATCATCGGATAGACGAAGCCTTCGGGGCCGTGGATGACCATCAGAACCGCGACCACCGCGACCGACCCGGCAAGCCCGTAGCCGGTGGCGGCGATTGCCGCACAGACCAGACCGATCAGCACGACGCGAAACTCGCCGAACCAGCGGACCATCGGGCCGGAAAGCCCACCCTGAAACCCTGCCATGATGGCCCCGAAAATGGCCAGCGAGATGCCGATCTGCCATTCGGACCACCCGAAATTGGCCTTCCCCCAGAACGGCCAGATCGCGGGATAGACCGACGAGAAGAAGAAGAACGCGAACATCACCACGCAGAGCGGCACCACGCCCGTGTACGAGCGGAACACCAGGAAGACCCCGAAAGGGTTGGCGCGCAGGATGTCGAACTTGCGGCGGTTCTGCGGGGCCAAGGTTTCGGGCAGGACGAAAATCCCGTAGATCAGGTTCACGCCCGACACCGCCGCGGCGACATAGAACGGCACGCGGGGGCCATATTCGCCCAAAAGCCCGCCAAGCGCCGGGCCGATGATGAACCCCAGACCAAAGGCCGCACCCATGATGCCGAAAGCGCGCGCGCGACCCTCGGGCGGCGTGACGTCCGAAATATAGGCGTTGGCAATGACCCAGGAGGCGCCACATAGCCCTGCCAGCAACCGCCCGACGAACAGCCAGATCAGCGACGGCGCCACGGCCTGCAGCAGAAAGTCCAGACCCAGCCCCGCGATGGCCAGCAACAGAAGCGGGCGGCGGCCGAAGCGGTCCGACAAGGACCCCATCAGCGGGCCGAACAGGAACTGCGTCAGCGAATAGGCCGCCGCCATCCAGCCGCCCACCTTGGCCGCTTCGGACAGCGACAGGTGCCCCACGTCTCCGATCAGCGCCGGCAGCACCGGGATGATGATGCCAAAGCCCACCATGTCCAGAAACACCGTGATCAGCACGAAGGTCAAAGCGTGGCGCGACGGCGGCGCGGGGTCCTGGACAAGATCAGAGACGGACATCAGGGGCCTTACGGGCTGGCGCGCGACAGTCGCGCGGATTTCGGATCGGGGTGGCGGTCAGGGCAAGAGGCGCGCCGCAAGCTCTGCAAGCTGGTCAAAATGATGCAAAAGTGCTTCGGGGGCAAGACGTGCAACGCCCAGCCCTTCGGGTCCGAAGGTGACAAGGGCCACCGGAACCCCGGCGGCAAGACCGGTCTGCCGGTCGGTATCGGTATCGCCCACCAGAAAAGAGCGCGCCGGATCGCCACCCGCGCGACGCACCGCCTCGAAATAGGGGGCGGGGTCGGGTTTGCGGGTGGCCAGGGTATCGGCCCCGACAAGTCCATCGAACAAAGCGCGCATGCCAAGGCGGCCCAAGAGGGTTTCGGCCAGCCCCTCGGGCTTGTTGGTGCAGATCGCGGTGGCATAGCCCGCGTCGCGCAGACCCTGCACCGCGCGCGCAGCACCGGGGTACAGGCGGGTGTGCCGGTCGATACCGGCCTCGTAGGCGGTCAGCAGATGGGGGTAATGCCGGTTGACGTCGTCCTCGCCCCACACCGCCCCTGTCCGCGAAAAGCCCGCGCGCAGCATCGCGCGACCGCCCTGAAACGCGGTCAGCGTGTCGGAGGCGGTCAGAAGCGGGCCATGGCCCATCGCGGCGAAACAGGCATTGGCCGCCGCCAGAAGATCGGCCGAGGTGTCGGCCAGCGTGCCATCCAGATCAAACACCACCGTCCGCAAGGCCACGCCGCTCATTTTGTAACACCTCGTGAAGGGTCTGCCCCTTGCTACCCCGCCAATCCCCGGTAAAACGGGCGCAACAAGAAGGAAAGGGGCAGCATGTCGGTTTCGCTGATCGTTTTGGCCGCAGGCATGGGAACCCGGATGAATTCCGACACGCCCAAGGTGCTGCACAAACTGGGCGGGGTGCCGATGGTGCATCATGCGCTGGCGGCGGGCCGCTCGCTGGATCCCGCGCGCATCGTGGTGGTTACCGGGCATGGCGCCGAAGAGGTTGCCCGCGCCGTGGCCGATTTCGACGAAGCAGCGCAATGCGTGGTGCAGGACCCGCAGCAGGGCACCGCCCATGCCGTGGCGCAGGCCGCGCCCCTTCTGGCCGGGTTCACCGGCGATGCGATCGTGCTGTACGGCGACGTGCCCTTTGTGCGGCCCGAAACCCTGCAATCCCTGCTGGACCTGCGCGCCCGCCATCACATCGTCGTTCTGGGGTTCGAACCCGCCGACACCGCGCGCTATGGCCGCATGATCGTGGACGGCGACCAGTTGCTGCGCATCGTGGAGCACGAGGACGCGACGGACGCGGAAAAGGCCATCGGATTTTGCAACGCCGGGATCATCTGTGCCGATGCCGCCACGCTGATGACTCTTGTGGCGCAGGTCGGCAATGACAACGAGGCGGGTGAATACTATCTGACGGACATCGTTGAAATCGCCCGCGCGCAGGGCCTGTCGGTGGGACATGTGACAGCACCGGAATCCGAAACCCTTGGCATCAACACCCGTGCCCAGCTTGCCGCCGCCGAGGCCGCGTTTCAGGCAAGGATGCGGGCCGAGGCGCTGGACAACGGCGTGACCCTGACCGCGCCCGAAACCGTGTTCTTCGCGCTTGACACCGTGATCGGCCGCGACGCTGTGGTCGGCCCGAACGTGATCTTCGGCCCTGAAGTCACCGTGGAGTCCGGCGCCGAGATCAAGGGTTTTTGCCATCTCGAAGGCTGCCACATCTCGCGCGGCGCTCAGGTCGGCCCCTTTGCCCGCCTGCGCCCCGGCGCGGAACTGGCCGAGGATGTGCATGTCGGCAACTTTGTCGAGGTCAAGAACGCGATCCTGGATGAAGGCGTCAAGGTCGGCCACCTGACCTATATCGGCAATGCCGATGTGGGCGAGTTCACCAATATCGGCGCTGGCACGGTGACCTGCAATTATGACGGCGTGATGAAGCACCGCACCCGCATCGGCAAACGGGCTTTCATCGGATCCGACACCATGCTGGTTGCCCCGGTCACCGTGGGCGATGACGCGCTCACCGCGTCCGGCTCGGT
>JANMJC010000228.1:0-2508 GCA_031371185.1 Paracoccaceae bacterium
GCCTTTGCCGAAGGCACCAGCGACGGATCCTCGGACACCGCTGGCTCGGGGGATTACAAAACCGCCGAAGCGGCGATCCTGGCGGGAAATTACCCTGAAGCCCTGCCGATCCTGACCGCGCTGACCGTTTCCGAGCCGGACAATGCCGATGCCTGGAACCTTTTGGGGTTCGCCTCGCGCAAGTCGGGCGATCTGGCGGCGGCGGGGGTGGCCTATGGCCGCGCGCTGGAAATCAATCCCGATCATCTGGGCGCGCTGGAATATCAGGGCGAGATGTATCTGGAACTGATGCAGCCCGATATGGCCAAGGCCAATCTGGCGCGGCTGCAAGCCCTGTGCGGCGATTGCGAAGAGGCGGAGGATCTGGCGCAGGCGGTTGCCGCCTCCGGCGTCTGACCCCACCCTAGTCCTGCACCTGAAGCGCCTGCGCGGCGATCCCGGGCCTGGGGTGGCCCGGAAAACCGCATCCCATGCGGCGCACCAGATCCATGTACCCCGGCCCGACCTGCGAGGCCTTGCACAGTACCTCGCCCGTGACCGGGTCCATCAGGTTCAGCCCACCCCCGGCCGCGGCATAGGCCAGGCCCCGGCTGGCCAGGTCCGCCTGAACCTCGGCCCAGCTTTGCGCATCCAGCAGGGCCTGCGCGACGAGAAGCCGAAGGCGCCCGAGAAGCTGCGCGTCGATGTCCTCGTCACATCGGTCGGACCGTCGTTCGACGCGCTGCACCTCAAGCCGGACAAGGTCGCGCAGCACAGCGCCGGGGCTTTCATCGCGGGTCTGACAGGCGGCCTGAAAACGGCGCCACAGCTGCGGGTCGCAGGGAAAGGGTGGGATATCGCTGATCGGGGCGAAATGGGACATGATGCGGCAAGTCTGCCGCAGGGCTGGTTAAGGAATCGCTAAGGAAAAACCCCGCCCAAGGGGACGGGGTTTCTATTGAATAGCGATGGCCTTCAGCCCTTTTTCAGGCAGCGGTTGCCCAGAACTTCCGCGATCTGCACCGCGTTCAGCGCGGCACCCTTGCGCAGATTGTCCGACACGCACCACAACGAGATGCCGTTTTCAACCGTGCTGTCCTGCCGCACGCGGCTGATATAGGTGGCGTAATCGCCGACGCATTCGACCGGCGTTATGTAGCCCCCCGGTTCGCGCTTGTCGATCAGCAGAATCCCCGGCGCCTCGCGCAGAATGTCCTGCGCCTCTTGCCAGTCGATCGGGTCTTCGAACTCGATGTTGATCGCCTCGGAATGGCCGACGAAGACCGGCACCCGCACGCAGGTCGCCACGACCTTGATCCTGGTGTCCAGGATCTTCTTGGTCTCGGCCACCATCTTCCATTCTTCCTTGGTCGAGCCATCGTCCAGGAAAACGTCGATCTGCGGGATCACGTTGAATGCGATCTGCTTGGTGAACTTCGACGGCGCCACTTCCTGACCGGGCACATACATGCCCTTGGTCTGGTTCCAAAGCTCGTCAATCCCTTCCTTGCCCGCCCCTGACACCGACTGATAGGTCGAAACAACCACCCGCTTGATGCGGGCGCGGTCGTGCAGGGGCTTCAGCGCCACCACCATCTGCGCGGTCGAGCAATTCGGGTTGGCGATGATCATCTTGTTCTTGTAGCGCACGATTTCGTCGGCGTTCACTTCGGGAACGATCAGCGGAATCTGCGGGTCGTAGCGGTAAAGCGACGAATTGTCGATCACGACACAGCCCGCGGCGGCGGCCCGTGGCGCATGAATCTTCGTCGCCTCGGAGCCCACGGCGAACAGGGCAATGTCCCAACCGGTGAAATCGAAGGTCTCCAGATCCTTGGTCTTCAAGGTCTTGTCGCCAAAGCTGATTTCGGTGCCCAGGGATTTTCGCGACGCCAAGGCGACGATTTCATCCACCGGAAACTCGCGCTCGGCGAGGATGTTCAGCATTTCGCGGCCCACGTTGCCCGTGGCACCCGCGACGACGACCCTATAGCCCATCGGGGTTCTCCTTGTGTGGTCCTTGACCGTCAAGGACGGCTGGCTGTTAGCGCATCGCGGCTGTGGGCGAAAGGGGCGAATGCGGAAAAGGGCCCCACTGCGGCCGGCCGTGCGGGCACTCCCTCCTTGCGGGGGCCGGCCCGTTGTCGCCCTGCCCCACGGGCACCTGTATCACCCCTCAAGACTACACCCTCGCCGCAATGCCTGTGCCGGCATTACCGGCCCGGCAGCCGGATCGCCCGGCATGACCGGGGCAAGACGCCCGGAAAGTTCCCCAACGGGCGGCTCAGAGAGCCAAATTCGACCAGCGTGCCCCCGGTACCGGAGCCCGCAATGCCAAAGCCCACCAGAAACTCCGGAATCCGATGCGCGGCGGGGGGGGGACGGCAAAGGACGACGGCACCAACCCGGCCGCAGACAGGGAACCCATCCGCGGCGATCGCGCGGCGGTCGCCGAATTTTTCCGCCCGAATGCCGAAGATCGACTGACCGTGCTTCCCCTTGTCGTCGTCGATGAACCCCACCGGCTCG
>JANMJC010000235.1:0-3072 GCA_031371185.1 Paracoccaceae bacterium
GCCAACACCATCGAGATCAAGGAAAGCCACGAATATGCCAGCCAGATCGTCAATTCGGTCGTCACCGGAGAGCCTTCGGTGATCTACGGCAACCATGGCAACAAGGGCTATATCCCGCAGCTTCCCGAGGGCTGCGCGGTCGAGGTGCCGACGCTGGTCGATCACATGGGCCTGCAGCCGACCGTGGTGCGGGACATTCCGCCGCAACTGATCGCCCTGATGCGCACCAACATCAACGTGCAGGATCTAACGGTTCAGGCGCTTCTGACCGAAAACCCCGAGCACATCTATCACGCCGCCATGCTGGACCCCCACACCGGGGCGGAACTGGACCTGCAGCAGATCTGGGACCTGACACATGATCTTCTGGCGGCGCATGGCACCTGGCTGCCCGAATGGGCCCGGGTCGCCGCACGCAAGGCAGGTTAAGATGTGGCCCCGGCGGATCGTTATCGTTGGCGGCGGGACGGCAGGCTGGCTTGCCGCCCTGACGCTTGGCGATGCAGCCCGCCGGGGCAAACATGACTGCGCGATCACGGTGATCGAAAGCTCCAAAATTGGCACGATCGGGGTCGGCGAAGGCACCACCGCGATCTTTCGTCAGATGCTGAAACAATTCGGTCTGGACGAGATGGAGTTTCTGGCGGCCACCGGGGCCACGATCAAATACGGCATCCGGCACAAGGATTGGCGCCGAAAGGGTCATCATTATGACGGCCCGATTGACGATCCGCATCTGGTGGCGGGTCTGGGCAAGGGCAACGCTCTGGATGTTTACGCGGTCAGTCAGGGGGCAAGCGTGGGGCAGGCGCATCTGTTCCAGCATCTGATGGACAAGGCGAAAAGCCCCTTTGCCATGGTTGGCGGGCGAAGGGTGGCGGTGGGGCCTTTTCACCACGCCTATCACTTTGATCAGGCGCTGGCGGGCAAATGGCTGCGGTCCAAGGCGCAGACGGTAGCGGTGATCGACGATCAGGTTTCGGCCGTCAGCCTGAACCCGGAGGGCGGAGAGATCACCCATCTGACGCTGGACAGCGGGCAAAAGGTTGAAGCCGATCTGTTCGTCGATTGTACCGGCTTTGCCCGTCGCCTGATTGGCGCGATGGGCACGACCTGGGTGCCGTATGGCGAGGTCTTGCCAGTCAACCGTGCCATGCCCTTCTGGCTGGACATTCCCGAAGGCGCCGAAATTGACCCCTTTACCCTTGCGGCCGCCCAAGGCTCGGGGTGGATGTGGAAGATCCCGACCCAAGGCCGCTATGGCTGCGGTTACGTCTATTCCGACGCCCATCTGACCCCGGATCAGGCGCAGGCCGAGATCGAGGCCGCCCTGGGCATGAAGATCGAACCACGCAACGACATCCGCATCGTCTCGGGGCGGCTGGATCGGCAATGGGTCAGGAACTGCGTGGCGCTTGGCCTGTCGTCCAGCTTTCTGGAGCCGCTGGAGGCCACCTCGATCCACGGCACGGTGGTGCAGTTGATGCTTCTGACCGGCCTGTTGCCCAAGGCAACTGAACGTGCGCGCGAGGCGTTCAACGCCGCCTGCGCCCGCGAGGTTGATGACTTCCGCGACTTCATCCGCCTGCACTACGTCAGCGAACGCCGCGAGACGGCCTTCTGGCAGGACGTGGCTGCCAGTACGCCCCCCGATCTGCAAGACCGGCTGAAGGTCTGGGCGGCAAAGGTTCCGGGACCAGACGATTTCGCACCCTTCCCGATGGGCCTTCCCCACACCGGGCATCACCTGCATGTGCCGGTACTGCACGGTCTGGGGCTGCTGACGGCGGCATCGGCCAAGGTCGCGCTGGCGCAGGACCCCAGGTTGCGGGCCAGGGCGCGCGCGGCCTTTCACCAGCTTTCGTCGGACTATCGCCAGGCGGCGGGCCGCGCGCTTGGCCACCGCGCCTTTCTTGACAAATTGCACAAGGAAACCACTTCATGACCGCTTTCAAAGTTACCATCATCGGCGCGGGCAGCGTCGGGTTCACCAAGAAGCTGTGCTCGGACCTGCTGAAAGTGCCCGAATTCGAAGACATCGAAATTGCCCTGACCGATATCAACGCCCATAATCTGGACATGATCGCCCAGATCATCCGCCGGATTGTTGCGGTGAACGGGCTGAAAACCACGGTCACGACAACCACCGACCGCCGCCGTGCCCTGGAGGGCGCTCGCTATGTGATGAACGTGGTGCGTATCGGCGGGCTCGAGGCTTTTGCCGACGACATCCGCATTCCGCTGAAATACGGCGTCGATCAATGCGTCGGCGACACGATCTGCGCGGGGGGCATTCTGTATGGCCAGCGCGGCATCTGGGCGATGATGGAGTTTTGCCGCGATATCAAGGAACTGTGCGAACCGGATGCGCTGCTGCTGAACTATGCCAACCCGATGGCGATGATGACCTGGGCGGCCATCGAATACGGCGGGGTGCGCACGGTCGGTCTGTGCCACGGCGTGCAGAACGGCCACCGCCAGATTGCCCGCGCGCTTGGCGTGCCGATGGCCGAGGTCGATATTGTCTGTTCGGGCATCAACCACCAGACCTGGTATCTGGACATCCGCCACAATGGCCGCACGGTCGGGCGGGATGAGTTGATCGCGGCGTTCGAACGCCACCCGCTGTTTTCGGTGCAGGAAAAGGTGCGGATCGACGTGCTGAAGCGGTTCGGTTTTTATTCGACCGAAAGCAACGGCCACCTGTCGGAATATCTGCCGTGGTATCGCAAGCGCCCCGATCAGATTCTGGACTGGATTTCGATGGACGAATGGATTCACGGGGAAACCGGCGGCTACCTGCGCTATTCCACCGAAAACCGGAACTGGTTCGAAGAGGATTTCCCCAAGTTTCTGGACGAGGCGGGCGCGCCACTGTCGGGTTACGAGCGCACCGATGAACACGCCAGCCATATTCTGGAGGCGCTGGAAACCGGGCGGGTGTATCGCGGGCATTTCAATGTGCGCAATGGCGGGGTGATCAAGAACCTGCCGGACGATTGCATCATCGAAAGCCCCGGATTCGTGGACCGCTTAGGGATCAACATGGTCGAAGGCGTGACCCTGCCCGAC
>JANMJC010000264.1:0-2212 GCA_031371185.1 Paracoccaceae bacterium
CCCTTGGCGCTTGTCCCCGACCAAAGAGCCTTTATTTTGACAGCATGTCGATGCCGCCTGTCCTGATCGTCGCTCATGGCCAGCCTTCGGACCCGGACCGGGCCGAGGCGGATCTGGCGCTTTTGGGCCAAGCCGTTGCGGGGCGTCTGGACGGGCGTGCGGTTGTCACCGCGACGCTTGCCGCGCCCGGAGCCTTGGGTGCCGCGCTGGCGGTCCTGGGTGCGGGCGGGCGGGTTTACCCCTTGTTCATGGCGGGGGGCTGGTTCACCCGGGTGCATCTGCCAAAGCGTCTGGACGCGGCCGGGGCGCCGGACTGGCGGGTTCTGGAACCGATGGGCTGTGACCCCGGCGTGCACGACCTGGCGCTTCGGATCGTGGAGGAGGCGGGTCCGGTGACCTCGGTCATCCTTGCCGCCCATGGCTCGGGGCAAAGTCCGGTGCCCTCGGACATCGCGCATCATGTGGCGGGGCGCATTGCCGCGCGTCTGGATCTTCGGGTCGTGGCGGCCTTCATCGACCAGTCGCCGCGGCTGGACGAGGTGCGCGGCCATGGGCCGGGGGCGGTCTGCCTGCCGTTCTTTGCGGCGAGCGGGGGGCATGTGACCGAAGACATTCCGGCAGCGCTGGCCCGGGCGGGGTTTGCCGGGCGGCTCTTGCCCGCCCTCGGGCTGGATGCGCGCCTGCCCGCGCTGATCGCTGCCGCCATTGTCGCCGACCGACCGGTTTGTCTGACCGAATGTCGGTGGCGCCGCGTGACCTGATCAGACCGTGTAGAGGTAAAGGTCGAAATCAACCTCGCTGACGGTGCGGTTCACGCGGGCATATTCCGCCGCCTTGACCGCCACGAAGGTGCGGTGCATCTCTTCGCCCAGGGCGTCCTTCAGAAAGGCCGACACCTTGGCCGCCTGAATGGCCGAGCGCCAGTCCATGGGGATTTCACCTTCGACGACAGCGTCGTAGCCGTTGCCGGTCACCTCTGGTCCGGGGTCGATCCGGTGCTTCAGCCCATGACGGATGCCGGCCAGAACCGTGGCGGCCACCAGATAGGGGTTGGCATCCACGCCCGAGGGGCGATGTTCGATCCGGCGGGCGGCGATGTTGCCTGCCGGGATGCGCAGTGCGACCGAGCGGTTGTTGACCCCCCAGGTCGGGGACACCGGAGCATAGCTTTGGCTGGCAAAGCGGCGCCAGGAATTGGCATGGGGGGCAAAGATCAGCATCGCCTCGCCCATGGTTTCAATCAACCCGCCCAAGGAATGGCGGATCGTGTCGTTCCACTGGCCCTCGACCGCCTCGACAAAGACATTGCGGCCCTGGGCATCCTGCATCGAGACGTGAAAATGCATGCCGGAGCCTGCGTAATCCTCGTTCGGCTTGGCCATGAAACAGGCGGTCACGCCGTGCAGCCGCGCATGCATCCGGACCAGCCGCTTCAACCGCATCAGATCATCCGCCGCCTGCAGCACGTTGTCGCGGTAGTGCAGGGTCATCTCGTACTGGCCGGGCGCGAATTCGGAAATCAGGGTTTCGGCGTTGATCCCGGCGGCGCGCGCCCCGGCATAGACATCGTTGAACAGGGGCAACATCCCGTGCAACTGGTCGACCGAATAGACATCGGTCTTCGAATTCGGCCGCTGATCCAGCACGTCGCGCGCGGGCACCATCTTGCCGCGCGCGTCGCGTTCGCGGGCCAACAGGAAGAACTCCAGCTCAAACGCCCCGGCCGGATACTGCCCCTCGGCGGCCAGCGCGTCGACCTGAGCCTTCAGGGCATGGCGCGGGTCAGAGCCCATCGGGGTGCCGTCCAGATTGTAGAGCGACAGGAAGACTTCGCCGCGCGGCGGGTGGGTGCCCACCAGCGGTACCAGCGTGCCCGGGATCGGCCAGGCGCGGCGGTCGGCGTCGCCCTGATCCCAGATCAGCCCGGTTTCATGCACGTCCTCGCCGCAGATGTCCAGACCCAGGATCGAGATCGGCATATGCCGTCCGTTCTTGTAAATGGACAAGAGTTCGGCGCGCCTGATGATCTTTCCCCGGCCAATTCCGTTTGAATCGTGCAAGATGATGTCAAAAGCTTCAATCTGGGGATGGGCGTCCAGAAAGGCTTCGGCTTCGGCCACAGCAGAACCGGAGGGGCTTTTGGTGTCGGTCATGCCGCGGCCTCGGCCGGGGGGGCGGGGCTGAAAAGCGCGGTGACCACTTCGTCAAAGGC
>JANMJC010000294.1:0-4890 GCA_031371185.1 Paracoccaceae bacterium
CCCCTGCGGTTCGATCAACACGGTTTCCATGCCTGCCACCTTGTCTGCCCTGCGACAAACTTTCAAGTCAGAAATTTCAAGCTTGAAATTGTTTTGGGCAAGTGGCACGCTGTTTTCAACGCTAGGACGAAAGGGACGGACATGAAAGTTCTTTGCCTCGGGGGCGGCCCGGCGGGCCTGTACTTTGCCATTTCGATGAAACTGCGCGACCCCGCGCATCAGATCACCGTGCTGGAGCGCAACCGCGCCAACGACACCTTTGGCTGGGGGGTGGTCCTGTCGGATGATGCGCTTGGCCGGATGCAGAAGAACGATCCCACCTCGACCGACGCGATCCGCAGCCATTTTTCCTATTGGGATGATATCGCCGTTGTCCATGACGGCCACCGAACCGTGTCGGGCGGCCACGGTTTTGCCGGGATCGGGCGCAAGCAGATGCTGATCCTGCTGCAGGCCCGGGCGCGCGAGTTGGGCGTCGACCTGCGCTTTGAGACCGACTTCAGATCGGCCGAGGAATACCGCGCCGACTATGACGTCGTGGTGGCCTGCGTCGGGATCAATTCTGCGGTGCGCCGCGAATATGCCGATGTCTTCAAGCCCGACATCGACCAGCGTCTGGTGAAATTCATCTGGCTGGGCACGCATCAGAAATTCGACGACGCCTTCACCTTCATCTTCGAGAAGACCATTCACGGCTGGATGTGGGCCCATGTCTATCAGTTCGACGACAACACCGCGACCTTCATCGTCGATTGCATGCCCGACACCTGGGACCGCTTCGGTTTTGCCGACATGACCAAGGAAGAGACCGTGGCCACCTGCCAGAAGGTGTTTGAAAAGCATCTGGGCGGCAATGACCTGATGTCGAATGCCGCCCATCTGCGCGGCTCTGCGGTCTGGATGCAGTTTCCGCGCGTGCTGTGCGAACGCTGGTATAACGGCAATGTCGTGCTGATGGGCGATGCCGCCGCCACCGGGCATTACTCGATCGGCTCGGGGTCGCGGCTGGCCTTTGACAGCGCCATCGCCCTGGCAGATTACCTGACGTCAGAGCCGACGCTGGAGCAGGCCTTCGAACGCTATCAGGCCGAACGCCGGGTCGAGGTGTTGCGCCTGCAATCGGCGGCGCGCAATTCGCTGGAATGGTTCGAACAGGTCGAGCGGTTCCTGGACATGCCCCCCCTGCAATTCGCCTATTCGCTGTTGACCCGCAGCCAGCGCATCAGCCACGAAAACCTGCGCCTCCGCGATCCCCAATGGTTGCGCGCCGCCGAGGACTGGTTTCAGGAACAGGCGGGTGGGCAACCTGGAAGGATGCCGATGTTCGCGCCCTTCAAACTGCGCGACATGGGCCTGGCCAACCGCATCGTGGTGTCGCCGATGGCGCAGTACAAGGCGGTGGACGGCTGCCCGAACGACTGGCATTTCGTGCATTATGCCGAACGCGCCAAGGGCGGCGCCGGGCTGGTCTTTACCGAGATGACCTGCGTGTCGGCCCAGGGCCGCATCAGCCCCGGCTGCACCGGGTTCTATGCGCCCGAACACGAGGCGGCATGGAAGCGGCTGGTCGATTTCGTTCACGCCGAGACCAAGGCAAAGATCGCGGCCCAGATCGGCCACGCCGGGCGCAAGGGGTCAACCCAGCTTGGCTGGGAAGAGGGCGACGCGCCCTTGGCCTCGGACAACTGGCCCCTTCTGTCGGCCAGCGCCCTGCCCTGGGACAAGGCCAACCAGACGCCCCGCGCGATGGACCGCGCCGACATGGACGCGGTAACCGCGCAGTTCGTCGCCGCTACCCGGATGGCCGACCGTGCCGGGTTTGACATGATCGAACTTCACGCGGCCCATGGATACCTCATTTCTTCCTTCATCAGCCCGAAATCGAACATCCGCCGCGATGCCTACGGCGGCAGCCTTGAAAACCGCCTGCGCTATCCGCTAGAGGTCTTCGCCGCCATGCGCGCCGCCTGGCCTGCCGCCAAACCGATGTCAGTGCGCATCAGCGCCACCGACTGGGTGGAAGAGGCCGGCGTCACCCCGGCCGAAGCGGTGCAGATCGCCCGGGCCTTTGCGGCAGCCGGGGCCGATATCATCGACGTCTCGGCGGGCCAGACCAGCACTGACGCCCAGCCGATCTATGGCCGCATGTTCCAGACCCCGTTCAGCGACCGCATCCGCAACGAGGGCCATCTGGCCACCATGGCCGTGGGCAACATCACCGAGGCCGATCAGGTGAACCAGATACTGCTGGCCGGTCGCGCCGATCTGGTCTGCCTTGCGCGTCCGCATCTGGCCGACCCCTACTGGACTCTGCACGCCGCGATTCAGACCGGCGATATCGCCACCGTCTGGCCCCTGCCCTATCTTGCGGGTGCCGAACAGGCCCGCCGTCTGGTGCAACGCCAACAAGAGCAGATTCGGGTATGACGCTCGCCGGCAAACAGGTGCTGATCACCGGCGGCGGGTCGGGGGCGGGCGAAAACCTGGCCCTCGGCTTTGCCGCAGCGGGGGCGCGGGTGGTGATCACCGGGCGAAGGTTGGAGCCGCTGCTGCGGGTGGCGGGCTTGTCACCCTTGATCCGCGCCGTGCAGGGCGATGTCACCGACGAGACATCCGTGCAACGGATGTACGAGGAGGCCGGGCCCTGCGACATCGTGATCGCCAATGCGGGCCAGGCCGATTCCGCGACCCTGGCGCGCACCACGCTGGACCAGTGGAACCGCATGATCGCCGTCAACCTGACCGGGGTCTTCCTGACCCTTCGCGACGGTCTGGCCCAGATGCCGGGCTGGGGTCGCCTGATCGCCATTGCCTCGACCGCCGGGCTGAAGGGCTATGCCAAGGTCGCGCCCTATGCGGCGGCCAAGCATGGCGTCATTGGCCTGACGCGTTCACTTGCCCTTGAAATCGCGCGCAAACCCGTCACGGTGAACGCCCTCTGCCCGGGGTTTCTGGACACGCCGATGACCGACCATTCCGTAAGGGTCATCTCGGATAAGACCGGCAAGACCCTGGAACAATCCCGCGCCGCCCTTGAGGCGATGAACCCGCAAAACCGCCTGATCCAGCCATCGGAGGTGACCGCCGCCGCGCTGTGGCTGTGCGGGCCGGGGTCGGAAGGCATCAACGGTCAGGCGATTTCCATCGCCGGGGGCGAGATATGACCGAGACCTCGAAGCGCCGCCTGAAGATGTGGGTCCGCCTTCTGGGCGTCACCCGCGCCTCGGAAAACCACCTGCGCGAATTCCTGCGGCTGGGCCATGAAACAACCCTGCCGCGCTTTGACGTGATGGCAGCCCTGCACCGCAAACGGGGCGGGGTCACCATGTCGGAACTGTCGCGGATGCTCCTGGTGTCGAACGGCAATGCCACGGCGGTGGTGGACCGGTTGGAAGCTGACGGTCTGGTGCGGCGCACGCCGTCCGAAAATGATCGCCGCACCATCTTTGTCGCCCTGACACCCGAGGGCCTGACCCGCTTTGAATCCCTTGCCGCCGGGCACGAGACCGAAGTGGGCAAGCTGTTTGACCGGGTATCCGATGCCGACATCGACACGCTGACCGAAATCCTGAAACGCATGGGTGCGCGATGACGCAGATGGCCGGGCTGATCCCTCAACATTTCCTGTGGCAGGTCACCGACGGCGTTGCCGTGCTGCGCCTGAACCGGCCGGACCGCAAGAACCCCCTGACCTTTGACAGCTACGGCGAGTTGCGCGACACGTTTCGCGCGCTGGTTCACGCTAGCGATGTCAAGGTGGTGGTCTTTGCGTCGAACGGTGGCAACTTTTGCTCGGGCGGCGATGTGCACGACATCATCGGCCCGCTGATCGGCAAGCCGATGGCCGAATTGCTGGCCTTTACCCGCATGACGGGCGATCTGGTGAAGGCGATGATCACCTGCGGCAAGCCGATCATCGCCGCCGTGGATGGCGTGGCGGTAGGGGCTGGCGCGATCCTTGCCATGGCCGCCGACCTGCGGCTGGCCACACCGGCCGCCAAATGCGCCTTTTTGTTCACCCGCGTCGGCCTTGCCGGCTGCGACATGGGGGCCTGCGCGATGCTGCCGCGGCTGATCGGCCAAGGCCGGGCGGCGGAACTGTTGTACACCGGGCGCTCCATGTCCGCCGACGAGGGGGCGGCCTGGGGCTTCTGGAACGCGCTGCACCCGGCCGAGGCACTGGAAACCGAAGCGCTCGCGCTTGCCGCGCGTCTGGCGGCGGGGCCGACCTTTGCCCATGCCATGACCAAGGCGCAACTGGTGCATGAATGGGCCATGGGGTTGGAGCAGGCCATCGAGGCCGAAGCGCAGGCCCAGGCGATCTGCATGCAGACCAAGGATTTCGAGCGGGCCTATCTGGCCTTTGTGGCCAAGCAAAAACCGGTCTTCGCGGGTGACTGAAGCGGGACAGAAGAATTTTCGCCGAAAATTCTTCTGCGGGGGCCTCACGCCCCCAAGCTTGTGTTTTTCTTCAAAACACACAAGCCTCCCCCGTGGGATATTTGGGGACAGATGAATGGCAGACAAAAGCTTTCTGACCTGGCCGTTCTTCGAGCCGCGCCACCGCGATCTGGCTGAAACGCTGGAGACCTGGTGCGCGGCCCATCTGCCGGTCGATCATTCCGACGTGGACGCCGCCTGCCGGTCCTTGGTGGCGATGTTGGGCGCGGGCGGCTGGCTGCGCCATAGCGGGGCTGGCATGGGCGAAGTTCTGGATGTCCGCAGCCTGTGTCTGATCCGCGAAACCCTGGCACGCCATGACGGGCTGGCAGATTTTTCGCGCCGTTCGGCGCGGTTCTCTGCTCTCTTGAAACGACACCATCGACCTTTCCCGCCCCTTCAGTGGCGGATTCTTGCAGGAGCGTCCGGGTATGCTATTCATCAAACGCC
>JANMJC010000318.1:0-3289 GCA_031371185.1 Paracoccaceae bacterium
CCAGAGTGTCATCCATCAGGCTAGGCAAGGCCCGCCATTGGCGCAAGGGTCAACATCACCTATTCAGCAATGCGCAATCCCGGTGCGGGCACGGGATCCGGCGCAATTTCCTCGAAATCGAAATTATCCAACCGCGCCGCCCGCTTGCCCGCCCGTTCGGCGGCGGTGTTGATATCGTCCAGATCGGCGCGGGCCTGACCGAAATGGGTGTTCAGCTTGCCCACCCGTTCGACCACCAGTTCCACATCGCGGTGCAACTGTTTTAACGTGGTGCGGATCGCCCCCGCCTGTTCGCGCATCCGCGCATCCTTTAATATCGCCCGCATCGTGTTCAGCGTCGCCATGCAGGTGGTCGGCGACACGATCCAGACCCGGGCCGCAAAGCCCTCGCGCACGATCTCGGGAAAGTTGGCGTGCAGTTCGGCATAGACTGCTTCCGAAGGCAGGAACATCAGTGCGCCGTCCGCTGTTTCGCCCTCAAGGATGTATTTTTCCGAGATGGCGCGGATATGCGCCCGAACGGCGGTGCGCATCGCCTGCGCCGCCTCGATCACGGCGCGCGGCGTGTCGGCCCGCCGGATCGCCTCATAGGCCTCCAGCGGGAATTTCGCGTCGATCACGATCGGCCCGGGCGGGTTGGGCAGATGCACCAGACAATCGGCGCGCTTGCCGTTCGAAAGCGTGGCCTGCATCTGATAGGCGTCCGATGGCAGCGCCTTTAGCACGATGTCATGCAACTGGATCTCGCCAAAGGCGCCGCGCGTCTGCTTGTTCGACAGGATATCCTGCAACGACAGCACATTGCCCGACAGCTTTTCGATATTGGCCTGCGCCTTGTCGATGGTCTCCAGCCGTGTCTGCAATTCCCCCAAGGAGCGCGCCGTGCGCGTCGCGGTGCCGTGCAGGCTTTCGCCCATCGCGCGGCTGACCTCGGCCAGACGCTGCTCCATCACCTGCAGCATCGCGGTCTGGCTGACCGCCTGATTTTCGCCGACATGGTGCAAGCCGCCCGCCAGCCGTTCCTGCCCGTCCGACAGGCCCTGCACCCGTTGCGCCAGCCAGCCCATCTCGCGCAACAGCGGCTCGGTGGCGCTGGCCGACCTCCCGGCCGCCCGCAGGATCACGATCAGGAACAAAAGCAACACCAGCGCCGCCCCCCCGATCAACAGGGTTTCGGGCGCGTTCCACGCAAAGCTGCTGCCGAACAGGGTGATCATTTGCGCCCGAACAGCCTTTCGATATCGCTCAGCTTCAATTCCACATAGGTCGGCCGCCCGTGATTGCACTGGCCCGAATGCGGCGTTGCCTCCATCTCGCGCAACAGGGCATTCATCTCGTCGCCGCGCATCTGCCGCCCCGAGCGCACCGAGCCATGGCAGGCCATCCGGCTCAGGATCGCCTCGACGCGCGATTGCACCAGCTGACTGCTGCCCAGATCGGCCAGTTCATCCAGCACGTCGCGCAGCAGCGCCGCGCCCGAGGCGTTGCCCAGGGCGGCGGGCATCTCGCGCACCGCCACCGCACTGCCGCCAAAGGCCTCGACCCCCAGCCCAAGCCGCGCCAGACTTTCCGCATGCGACAGGATCAAGGCGGCGTCGGTTGGCGACAGTTCCACGACTTCGGGGATCAGCAGCGCCTGCGCCGTAATCCCGCTTTCCGCCATCTGGCGTTTCAACCGCTCGTAAACCAGCCGTTCATGGGCGGCGTGCTGATCGACGATCACCATGCCGGTCGCGGTCTGCGCGATGATGTAATTCTCGTGCACCTGGGCCCGCGCCGCGCCAAGCGGGTGCTCTTCCGCCCCGGTCTGCGGCCCGTCGATCCGCGCCGCCGGGGCCTCGGAAAATCCTGATGGGGCCTGAAACGCCAAAGACCGCGCAAATGTGCCCTGCGACGGGCGGTCCATCTGATAGACGCGCCCCGCAAATCCCGGTTCCGGCCGCAGCGCCGCCAGCGTCGCGTCGCCCAAAGTGGTTGACGCGCGATGCCCCGCCCCGGTCAAGGCCGAGCGCAGCGCGGTGATGATCAGCGCCCGCGCCGCCTCGGGTTCGCGAAAGCGCACCTCGGATTTCGCCGGATGCACGTTCACATCCACCCTGTCGGGGTCAACGATCAGGTTCAGCACCGCCGCCGGGTGCCGGTCGCGGCTGAGAAAGTCGTAATAGGCCGCCCGAAGCGCGCCATACAGCGGGCGGTCCAGTACCGGGCGGCCATTCACGAACAGATGCTGCTGCACCGAAGATCCGCGCGAATAGGTCGGCAAGGCGGCATATCCCACCAGCCGCAGCCCGTCCCGCTCCACATCGATGCGCAGGGCGTTGGTGGTGAACTCCGGCCCCATGATCCCGGTCAGCCGACCGTGCAGGGCATCAAGGAAATCGCCCTGCTGCGGATCGGCGCGGAAGATCACCCGTGGCGCCTCGCCCTCGGCCACCTCTGTCAGAGTAAAGCCCACCTGAGGTTCGGCCATCGCCAGCCGGCGCACCGCCTCGGCAATCGCCTGCGCTTCGGCCCGGTCGCTGCGCAGAAACTTCAGCCGTGCCGGGGTGGCATAGAACAGGTCGCGCAGTTCCGCCACCGTGCCGCGCGTCAGGGCCGCCGGACGAACCGCGCCCTCGCGCCCGCCCGCGACCGTGATCTGCGCGCCGTCCTGCCCCTCGACCCGAGAGGTCAGCGTCAGCCGCCCCACCGCCCCCAGACTGGCGAGCGCTTCGCCGCGAAAGCCGAAAGAACGGATGTTCAACAGGTCTGTCCCGTCGATCTTCGAGGTTGCATGCCGCGCCACCGCCAGCGGCAAATCCGCCGCCGTCATGCCACAACCGTCGTCGGTGACCCGGACCAACACCTTGCCGCCACTGGCAAAATCAACGGCAATCCGCCGCGCACCGGCATCCAGCGCGTTCTCGACCAACTCCTTGACCGCACTCGCGGGCCGCTCCACCACCTCGCCCGCCGCAATGCGGTTGATCGCCGCTTCGTCCAGCGGTCTGATCACCGGTCGCCCTTCGGCCCCCGATATCTTGGGTTCATACAACGTCATGCCACCAATTCTAGCAGGCGTGCGCAGATTCGGCCAAGGGGAATCGGGAAATGGATCATCCGCCGTCGTGCCCTTCACTTTGACCCAAATACCCCGGGGGGACAGCGTGAGGCGGCACACCGCACGCTGCGGGGGGCTGGCCCCCCGACGTGCAACCGGCGCAGAGGTTTCAGCGCGGCGCGCGCGCCCCGGTCCAGCCGGCGCCCGGCCTCCGCGCCGCCTGGCCGGGCGTCATTCCGTCCCGGTCAG
>JANMJC010000336.1:0-20309 GCA_031371185.1 Paracoccaceae bacterium
ATCGCGGCCAGTTCGTCGGCCGAAAACTCCAGGTTCCGGATCGCGCCCACGCAGTCGACCACCTGTTCGGGTCGCGACGCCCCGATCAGCGCCGAGGTGATCCCGCCGCCCCGCAAAACCCAGGCAATCGACATCTGCGCCAGGGTCTGCCCCCGCACCGCCGCCAGATCGTTCAGCGCGTTCAGGCTGGCAATCGCCGAAGGAGTGATGATCTCGGGCGACAGGGATTTCCCTTGGGTCGCCCGACTGCCCGCCGGAATCCCCTTCAGGTATTTGTTGGTCAGCATCCCCTGCGCCAGCGGCACAAAGGCAATCGACCCCAGCCCCAGATCGGCCAGCGTGTCCTTCAACCCGTCCTCTTCCACCCAACGGGTCAGGATGTTGTAACTGGGCTGGTGAATGACAAACGGCGTCCCCATCGCCGTCAGAATCGCATGAGCCTCGCGCGTGCGCTGGCTGTTATAGCTGGATATTCCCACATACAGCGCCCGCCCCGACCGCACGATGTGATCCAGCGCGCCCATTGTCTCTTCCAGCGGCGTGTCGGGATCAAAGCGGTGCGAATAGAAGATGTCGACATAATCCAGCCCCATCCGTTTCAGCGACTGGTCACAGGACGCGATCAGGTTCTTGCGGCTGCCCCATTCGCCATAAGGCCCCTCCCACATCAGATAGCCGGCCTTGGACGAGATGATCAACTCGTCCCGCAAATGTCGGAAATCGGTGCGCATCAACTCGCCAAAGGCTTCTTCGGCGGACCCGGGTGGCGGGCCATAATTGTTGGCCAGATCGAAATGCGTGATGCCCAGATCAAAGGCCGTGCGGCAGATCGCCTGCTTGGTCTGATGCGGCGTGTCATGGCCGAAATTGTGCCACAGGCCCAGACTGATGGCGGGCAACATCAACCCCGAGCGCCCCGACCGACGATACACCATGGTGTCATAACGATTGCTTGCCGGGTGATAGGTCATCTGCGCCTCCTTGTCAGCGCCGTCACATTCCGCCAAACCCCCCGCAAAGGCCAGCGGATTTCCACCCATCTTCGCGCGCTTGGGGGGATTTTCCCGCATCTGGCATTGCCCTTTCATTGACCCCAAGCGATACAGGTCGAACGACGGAGCATTGCCCCAATGAGACGCCATATCTTGCGCCATCCCCCCGGTGCCGCCCTAGCTTTGGCTATGGCCGTGGTTCTTTTGCCTGTGCCTGCCGCCCCGTTGGAAAGCGTCACCTACACCGTCGCGGGCGATGACACCGATCTGACGCTGCTGGTTCACGCCAATTCGCTGTTGTGGGCCCGACGCAATGAAACTGACGCCGCATCGGTCGATGTCTTTGCCGATGCGCAGTCGGAATACGGCGTCGTTCTGGAAGCGCTTTACAATGCCGGCTACTTCTCGCCGGTGATCCATGTGCTGCTGGACGGGCGCGAGGCGGCGGGGATTGCCCCGCTGGACGCCCCCGCCCAAATCGGAACCGTCACCGTCACGGTCGACCCCGGACCAAAGTTCACCTTTGCCCAAGCCAGCCTGAAACCCCTGACCGGGGGCACCGAGCTTCCGCCCGAATTTGCCGTGGGCCGAACCGCGTCCACCGGGGCCATCCGAACCGCCGTAGAGGCTGGCATTGATGGCTGGCGGGTCAAGGGCTATGCCAAGGCCGCCGTCAGCACGCAGGACCTGACCGCAGATCACGACGCCCACACGCTCTCGGCCAGCATCGACCTTGAGCCCGGCCCCAGGCTGCGCTTTGGCACCCTGACCATCACCGGCAATGACCGCATGCGCACCAACCGCATCCGCAAGATCGCGGGCCTTACCGAAGGCGAAACCTATTCCAGCGAAGAACTGGCCCGCGCCGCCGAACGGCTGCGCCGCACCGGCATCTTTTCGTCGGTCGCGCTGACCGAATCCGACACCATCGTTGCCCCCGACCTGCTGCCGATCTCACTTTCCGTCGTCGAGGCCAAGACCCGGCGCTATTCCTTCGGGGTCGAAGTGTCGTCGCTGGAAGGGCTGAAAGTGTCCGGCGATTGGCTGCACCGCAACCTTTTCGGCGGGGGCGAGCGGTTTTCCATCGGGTTCGAGGTCAACAACATCTCGTCCAACCTGTCGGGCACCGATTACAGCCTCGGCGTCTCTCTGGAACGCCCGGCGTCGCCCTTTCCCGACACCACGGGGGGCGTGTCGCTGGATCTGGCCCATCTGGATGAAGAGGATTATCTGGCCAATTCCGGCGAGGCGGGGCTGAATTTCAACCACATCTTTTCGCCCGAACTGTCGGCCAACCTCGGGCTGACTTATTCCTTCGTCACCGGACAAGATGTTCTGGGCGACTTCACCTATCGCAGCCTGAACCTGCCGATGGGCGTCACCTGGGACCGGCGCGACAATGCCACCGACGCCACAAAACGTTTCCTGATCGATGCCGAGGTCAAGCCCTTTCTGGGTTTCGGGTCAACCGAGGACGGCGTGCGCCTGACCTTCGACACCCGCGGCTACTATGCCCTTGATGACGAAAGCCGGTTCATTCTGGCGGCCCGCATTCAGGGCGGGTCGATCATCGGGGCTTCGGCCTTGGGGGCGCCGCGCGACGAACTGTTCTATTCAGGCGGCGGCGGCACGGTGCGCGGCCAGCCCTATCAGTCGCTTGGCATCACGGTGAACACCCCCGACGGCCCGGTCGAAACCGGCGGCACCACCTTTCTGGGCGGCTCGCTGGAAGGGCGGTTCAAGATCAACGACAGCTATGGTGCGGTGGCGTTTTTCGACATCGGCACGGTCGCGGACGGCGGGCTTGGCAATGGCAGCGGCGGGGTGCATTCCGGCGCAGGGTTGGGCCTGCGTTATGCCACCGGCTTCGGGCCCCTGCGGTTTGATCTGGCCGCCCCTGTCAGCGGCTCTACCGGGTCGGGATTGCAACTGTATGTCGGCCTGGGGCAGTCGTTCTGATGCGGGGTTTCGCCCTTTGTCTGGCTTCGGCCCTGGTGCTGGGTGCCGCGCCCCTTGTCGCGCAAACGGCGGCGCAGGATCGCGATTATTTGACCGCCCTGCTGGAAGACAACCTGTCGGACGCGGGCCGTCAGGTCACGATCCTTGGTTTCAAGGGGGCGCTGTCATCGGTCGCCACGCTGGACGAGATGACCATCGCCGATGCAGACGGCGTCTGGATCACCCTGCGCGACGTCTCATTGGATTGGAGCCGCTCTGCCCTTCTGTCGGGCGCGGTCACGGTCAACGCCCTGACCGCCGCCGAGGTGATCCTTGACCGGATGCCGGTCATGGGCGGTGCTTCCGGTCTGCCCGCTGCCGAAGGGGCGCCGTTTTCCCTGCCCGAATTGCCGGTGTCGGTCACCATCGGCAAGCTTGCCATCGACCATATCACTCTGGGCGAGGCTGTGCTGGGCGAGGTGATTTCCGGCAGTGCCGAAGCGTCGATGTCGCTGGCGGGCGGCGAGGGCAGCGCGGTTCTGAACCTTGACCGCAATGACAGTGGCCCCGATGGCTATCTGGCGCTGGAGGCCAGCTATTCCAACGCCAGCAACGTCCTGACCCTGTCGCTGGATGCCCAGGAGGACGCGGGCGGTGTCGCGGTGCGTCTGTTGTCGGTGCCGGGCGATCCTTCGGCCGGGCTGACCATTCAGGGCAGTGGCCCGCTGGATGATTTCGCGGCCGAGGTGGCGCTGGCGACCGACGGTTCGCCCCGCCTGTCGGGGCAAGTGACTTTGTCCGGCGACGGCAAGGGTCGCCGCGACTTTTCCGCCGACCTTTCGGGCGATCTGGCCCCGGTCTTCTGGCCCGAATACCACGAATTTCTGGGCACCTCTCTGGTCCTGACCGCCAACGGCGCCTCGTTGCCTGACGGTCGGCTCGAGGTGTCGAACCTGACCCTGAATTCGGGCGCGTTGCAGGCCAAGGGCAGCCTTGCCCTTGCCGCCGACGGTCTGCCCGAAAAATTCGACCTTGGCCTGTCGATCGCCAGCCCCGACGCCAGCCCGTTGCTGCTGCCCCTGACCACCGAGGTGGCGACCCGCATCACCTCGGCCAATCTGAAGCTGGGCTTTGATGCAAGGGATGGTCAGGACTGGACAATTGGGGGGTTGATCGCGGGTCTTGATCGCGCCGATTTCAAAGCCGCAAGCCTTAGCCTTGCCGGGGGCGGCACCATTGAACGCCCGCCGGAAGGGGCGCGCGTGACGGCAGACCTCAGCTTTATCGCCCTGGGGCTGGCCCCCACTGATGCCGCGATGGCCGCTGCCCTGGGCGAAACGGCTTCGGGCAGACTGACGGCGGATTGGCAGGCCGGCAGCGGTGAAACCAATGTTACCGACCTGTCGCTGACCGGAGAGGACTATGGCCTGACGGCGGCTGCCCAGATCCAGGGTCTGTCCACGGGCTTTGCCGTTGACGGAACGCTGACTGGCAAATGGAACGACCTATCGCGTCTGTCGGCCCTGACGGGTCTGACGCTTCGCGGCTCGGCGGATCTGGCCGTGACCGGCCGTGCCAGCGCGCTTGGCGATGCCTTTGATCTGCAAGTGACCGCCACCGGTCAGAATCTGGCGATCGGTCAGGCCGAGGTTGACAACCTGCTGGCCGGTACCTCGCAGATCAAGGCCGATATCGCGCGCGACGCCAGTGGAACCGTGCTGCGCGCCTTGCAGGTCACGGCGGGTGATGTGCAGGCTGATGTCGCGGGCACGATCACCAGCCTTGCCTCGGATCTGAACGGCACGCTGGACCTGCCCAGTCTGACGGTTCTGGGTCCGGCCTATCGCGGAAGCGTGACCGGGCAGGCCAGCTTTACCGGCACCCCGACCGACGGGCAGTTCGTCCTGACCGGCAAGGCCGGCTCTCTGGGGATCGGCCAGCCGACGGTCGACCGGATTTTGGCCGGTCCCGCCGATCTGTCGGTTTCAGTCGCGATCACCAACGGGATCCCGACGCTGCAGGTGGCCCGGCTGAACGGTCAGTCCCTGGACCTGACCGCGTCGGGCCAGCCCGACGGCACCATAGGGCTGCAGGCGCGTCTGGCCAATCTGGGCCTGATCGTGCCGAAATTCCCCGGCCCTCTGACGGTGTCGGGCCCGATCCGCCAGACTGCCGAAGGCGTGACCCTGTCGCTGACGGCGTCGGGCCCGGCGCAGGTTTCGGGCAGCCTGACCGGCCGCATTGCCCCCGACTATCGCAGCGCCGATCTGGCCTTCAGCGGCAGAAGTGCTGCCGATCTGGTCAACCCTTTCCTGACCCCGCGCGCGCTGAGCGGGGTGCTGACCTATGACCTGCGCCTGACCGGGCCGCTGTCGATCAACGCCCTGTCGGGCACGGTCAGCCTGTCAAATGGCCGGCTGGCCGATCCGTCGCTGAACTTCGGCATCGAGGCCATCGCGGCACAGGCGAAAATCTCTGGCGGTCAGGCGCAGATCACGGCGACCGCCGGGGTAACTTCCGGCGGCGGGATTGCCGTCTCTGGCAACAGCAGCCTGACCCTGCCCTTCCAAGGCGCTTTGAAGGTGCAGGTACAGAATGTCGTTTTCCGCGACCCCAAGCTGTATGACACCACCGTCAACGGCGAATTGACCATCGACGGCCCGCTGGCAGGTGGCGCGTTGGTCAAAGGTCAGATCACCCTTGGCCGAACCGAATTGCGCATTCCCTCGACCGGTCTTGGCGGGGCCGAAGCCATTCCGGACATCGCCCATCTTTCCGAACCCGCAGACGTGCGCGAAACCCGGGCGCGGGCCGGCCTGACCGGACAGCAGAACGTGGCGCGCACCGGCAGTTCCGGCACCTATGCGCTGGATATCAAGGTCTTTGCCCCCAACCAGATCTTTCTGCGTGGCCGTGGTCTTGACGCCGAACTGGGCGGCTCGTTGCGTTTGCGCGGCACCTCCCGCGACCTGCGCCCCGAAGGGTCGTTCGATCTGATCCGCGGCCGCCTAGATATCGTGGGCCGCCGTCTGGTCCTGTCCGAAGCGCAACTTTTGCTTGAAGGCGCCTTTGTGCCGCGCATCAATATCCTGGCCACCACCGAGGGCGACGACATCATCAGCACCCTGCGGATTTCCGGCCCGGCATCAGAGCCGGTCATCACGCTGGAATCCTCGCCCGAATTGCCCGAGGAAGAGGTCCTGGCCCAGCTTTTGTTTGGCGAGCGGCTGCAAACCCTGTCGGCGTTTCAGGCCGTGCAACTGGCCAGCGCGGTGCGAACCCTGGCGGGCAAGGGCGGCGAGGGTCTGGTCGACAAGCTGCGCCGGAACACCGGTCTGGACAATCTGGACATCAAGACCGACGACACCGGAAACTTTGGCCTGACGGCGGGGAAATACCTGTCGGAAAAGGTCTATACCGAAGTGACCATCGATCAGACCGGCAAGACCCAGATCGACCTGAACCTTGACATCAAGTCGCACATCACCCTGAAAGCCAAGGCCAGTTCGGACGGGGATACCGGGGTCGGGATCTTTCTGGAGAAGAATTACTAGGGCGGTTCAAGTCTTCATTGTAACATCAAGTATCAGAATTTGAACACTTTTGGTTTGAATTCTGATTCCGTTAAGACTTGAACCGCTTTGGGTCGGCTATCCCGTTCCGCGGTTGCGCGGCACAAGCCATCCTAACGGGGCGGGCGGGCACGCTCGGCATCAATGGCTGCCCCCAGAAGCACGGCATAGGCGCTGACATAAAGCCACATCAACAGGGCCACCACCGCGCCGATGGACCCGTAAACCTGATTGTAGGTCGGAAACTGCTCCAGATACCAGGTAAAGCCGCGCGTCGTGACCCCCCAGATCAGCACCGCCACCAGAAGACCGACACTGATCAGCGGCGGGCGGCGGTTCGGGGGCAGGTTGGGGCCGTAACGATAGGCAAGTGCTGTGGCCAGAACCATCAGTGCCAGTCCGATCAGTTCGTTGGCCACCGGAAGGTTGAACATCGCAACCAGCCGGTCGGGCAAAAAGCGCAGCAACACCGGCAGCACGACCGAGCTTAGCATGGCCGCCAGCGCCAGCGCGATCAGCATCAGGGTAAAGACAAGAGCCCTTACCTGATGCCGGTGCCCGGCCCGGTTGGGAAGGTGGTGGATGGCATTCAGCCCCCGGATCATGGCGGCGACCCCGGCGCGGGCCGACCACAGCGCCAGTGCGGTGGAAAGCGCGGTGGCCCAGCCCAGGGCGCCGCCGGTGGCCGTCAGCAGGGCCTCGACCTGCGCTTCCAGCAGCAGGGCGGCATCGGGGGGCAGGATGTCGCGCAGCAACTCCATCTGCCCGCGGATCGCCTGCGGATCAAAGGCAAGGCCCCAGATCGTGATGATCGCCGCCGCAGCCGGGAAAATCGCGAGGAACGCGAAAAACGCCACGCCGGCCGCGATCAGGTCCAACTCGGCCTGTTCGGTCCGGCGGTAGAACCGCCAGAACGCGGCCAGTGTATTGGCGGGGATCAGCTTTCGAAGCATCGCGCACCAGGGCCGTTAAAATGAAAAAAGGGCGACCAGAGGCGCCCTTTTAATCTCGATTCGGCTGAAAAGCCTGACGATTACTTCTGCGAGGCGTAGACAGCCGCGCCAAGCACGATGAGCAGCAGCAGCGGAACGACGATGCCGGCATTGATGCTCGAGGTCGGGCCGACTTCGACGGCCATAGGCTCACCTTCAACAGCGACGATGACCGGGCCGCCGGCAAAGGCGGTGGTCGCGGACAGGGAGGTGGCGAGGACGAGGGCAGAAATCTTTTTCATGGGTTAGCTCCATTTCGTTGAGGCGGATACAAATGGCTGATTATCATAACATATCGCCAAGTAAAAGCCGGATTTCACCCCGTCAGTCAATAATTGCCTGAAGCTGCAAATTTTCAACACCCGGGCTGCGGGCCTGACTGGACTGGCGGATTTTCCCCGTCCCGTCAAACCAGTAGACATTGATCAGCTTCCCCGCCTCGCCCGTGCAAGCCTCTTCGACGCGCCGCGTCACATAGGACTGGCCGATAATCGTAATTGTTTCATTTTCAGAAACACTTAAGCTACAGGTCATTGCCACGGCGCGGGTCTGGTCGGCCCCGTCAAGTACATAGTTCACCCGGCGAAAGGTTCCGGTCCCGGCCCGCAACCGATCGGCGCTCGGGGCCTCGGACGACATCAGGTCCGTGACAAAACCGCGCGTTGCAAGAATGACGCCATTTCGCATCGAAATCGTCTGATATCCCGGATTGGCCCAGGTGATCACGCCGGAATTGGCTCCGATCGGGGTCATGAACGACGCGGTCCCCAGCAGAGGATCGCTGACCGCCAGCACGGGCGATCCGGTCGCCTCCAGCACGCGGCGACCCTCGGCCAGGGTGGCCGCATCAACCTCGATCGGAGGAGCGGCGGGGGCCGGCGCTGGCCCGCCCTTCAGCTTTTCGATCTGCGCTTTCAGGATGGCCTTTATCGGCAGGGCCGGCGTGGTGCCCGATTTGTCGTTGCCGCACCCGGCAAGCCCAAGGGCCAGCCCAAGGCACAAGGTGATGGGCAAGGCTCTGGTCATTTCCAGAACCGACCCCACTGCTCTTCCATGCCCCGGGCGGAATAGTCGAACATCAGGTCGTGCAGGCGATCCTCGACCATCAGACGCGCGCCCGCATTGCCGATGAAGGGCTGCAGGGTGATCGGTTTGCTGACGCGGTTGGGCTGCCCGGTCAGCCAGGTCATCGGAATCTCGATCTTGATGCCCCGGTCGACCTCGCCCGCATCCATCGCATCGGTCACCGTCACATAGGTGCCCAGTTTCCAGCCGTTTTCGAACCGCCGCGTCAGGGTCAGGGTTCCGCCGTCATCCCCGGCCAGATAGCGCCCCAGATCCAGTTGCGCCTGATAGCCTGCGCCCAGATCGAAATACCCCGAGACATGGCCGCTCAGCACCTGATAGTCGTACTCGCCAAAGCCAAGGCCGCCGTTGGTGTCGCGTTGCGCCACATAATCCGCCTCGGCCCCCAGAGCCCACCGCTTGCGCGCGGGCATCCACAGCAGTTCGGTCGAGAGGCCGCCGTACATCTGCTCCAGATACCCAAGCGTCACCCGGCCATACAGATCCGGCCCGACCCGGCCATAATAGGCGGCCGTCAGGGTTTCGACCGCCGGATCGCCGTTGGTGCGATAGGCTTCGGCATCGCTGCGCACCGGGGGCAGGCCGCCACCGCCGCCCAGAGAGATATCCTGCACATTGCTGAAGATGCTTTTGGTCACCGACCCCGACAGCACCAGACCCGGCGCGTATTCGTAACGCGCCGCCGCCCGCAGCCCCAGGTCGCCCGTCACCGGCGACCCCGGCTCCAGAAACCGCAGCCGGACATAGGGCGCGATCGACCATTTGAAATCCGGGTAGATTTCCGGGTTCCAGCGCAGGCCGGCCATCGGCGGCCCGGCATCGACGATCTGCGCCCGGTCCAGCAGCACGGCATCCCCGTTCGGCGCAAATTCCAGCGCTTCGACATCGCCCCGTCGCAAAACCACCTTCGACGCCGGAACCCCGTTGACCAGCGACACGATCTCGAACACCTCGACCGAGGCGGGCATGACCTGGCTCATCGCGCGGGCGACCCGGCCCACGGCCTGGGCCTCGGCATCAAAGGCGGTGTTGCGGAAGCGGACCTGCGCCCGGTCAGAGGTATAGGACAGCGCCTCGATCTTGATGCCGCTGCGTTCGACATGTTTGGCAAGGTTTTCGGTCAGGATCGGCTGCACACCGTCCTGCGTGACCCATTCGGGCGACCAGGCCTCGGGGTCGGCGGCGCGGGTCGGGCGTGGCAGGACCGGTTCCGGTCCGGTGCCCCCGATGGCCCCCGAGGGGCGATGTCCGGGGTCCAGCACCACATGCGCCGCAAGTCCGATCTCGCTGCCATAAAGGTAATAGGCTCCCAGCCGGATCATGGCCGACTGCTGGTATTCGACGCCAAAGTTCAGCGGGCTGCGCAGATCGAAGGCGCCGCGCAGGTCCGATTCTTCGGCATAGGCATCCGAGGAGTATTCGACCTTGGCGGTCCAGCGGTCGTTGATCCGCCAGTCGACACCCGCAAAGGCCGCCACATCGCCGCGAAACAGCTGATCGGTGCCCAAAGCCCCCCCGGTCACCGGCGCGGGTCTTGGCCCAAAGGGCGCGCCAAGGGACCCGTTGCTGCCCAAACGACCCCAGCCCAGACCCGCCGTCACGGCAATCCGGTCACCGACATGCTTGGTTGCCGCAATATATTCGGCCGATTGCACGCCCGGCCCCAGAATGTCCATCAGCCCCAGGGTGACCGACGGAAGATAGGCACCTTCCTTCAGCAGGTGGAACCGCAGATCAAGGCTGCGGTCGAAATAGGTGTCAAAGCTGTTCACGCCCGAACAATCGGGCGGACAGAAGGCATCGTTCCAATTCCGGGTCGACGTGCTGCGGAAACTGCCCGACAGCCAGGGAAAGGCCTGAAAACTGATGGTGCTGCGGCGGATCGGGCCAAAGCCCGTGGTGGAAAAGCTGAGGTTCTCGGTCGGCATCGCCTGCCCCGAGGGCATGTCGATCAGACCCGGCGCGCCGGAAAAGTTCAGACTGACCCCGGTTTCGGCGTGGGCTGACAGGGCCAGGACGCCCGGCAACAAAGCCAGGGCCGCGGCAAGAACAGGCTGGGGCAGTCGAAATTGGCGGATCATGTCATTCCATGCGTCACTGGCGGCAGTTTAGGGCCTGCAGCCCCCACGGCAACCAGATTTCGGGGTCAGGTGCCAGATACCCACAACAAAACGGGCGCGCTCGGCGGCTTGTCACCGATCGGGCCCGACGCCTCAGGCAACGCCGCCGGCAAGGCCTGCCAGTTGGGCGCGCTCTTGCCCGTCCTGCGGCTTGTAACCTTCGACGTAATCCATCGCCAGTTGACGGGCCGCATCCGCGTCGCCTCTGGTCACGGCGCGCCCCAGTTCCTGCAGGGCCTTGGCCATGTCCAGTTCGGAAAGTGAATTTTCGCGGGCGCGCAGGATCTTGGCATGCGGCGTGGTCAGCAACCCCTCGCCGATCAGCAATTCCTCGTGCAGCTTTTCGCCCGGGCGCAGGCCGATGATGTGAATTTCGATATCGCCGTCGGGATGATCCGGGTCGCGCACGGTATATCCCGCCGCTTCGATCATCTGGCGCGCAAGGTCGATGATCCGCATCGGCTTGCCCATGTCCAGGACAAAGACATCGCCGCCCATCGACTTGGCCGAATGCGAGAAAGACCCCGCCAGAAGCACCAGACGCACGGCCTCGGAGATTGTCATGAAATACCGGGTCACATCCGGGTGGGTCACCGTCACCGGCCCTCCGCGCGCGATCTGTTCGTTGAACAGCGGCACCACCGACCCCGACGATCCCAGCACATTGCCAAAGCGCACCATCGAGAACACCGTGCGCCGCGACCGCTTCGCCATGTCCTGCACGACCAGTTCAGCCAGCCGCTTGGACGCGCCCATGATGTTGGTCGGACGCACCGCCTTGTCGGTGGAAATCAGGATGAACCGCTCTACCCCGGCTTCTTCGGCGGCATCGGCCATCACCCTTGTGCCAAGCGCGTTGTTCATCATGCCGGCAAGGGGGTTCGCCTCGACCAGAGGCACATGCTTGTAGGCGGCGGCGTGGATCGCGACCTGAATTTCATGCGCCGCCATCACCACCCGGGCAAAACGGGAATCGGTGACCGAGCCCAGAAGCGGCACGATCTGGATGTCCCTGGTCGCGGGGTCCTGCCGCAACTCGCGGTCAATGGCGTAAAGGGCCGCTTCCGAAACCTCGAACAGCACGATCCGGCGCGGGGCATGTTCGAGCAACTGCCGACAGATTTCCGACCCGATCGACCCGCCCGCCCCGGTGACCAGAATCGATTTGCCGGTATAGGCCACCGACCCTTCGGGCAGGGAATGTTCGAACTGCTTGCGGCCCAGCAACTGCCCCGGAAGGATCGGGGCCATCGCGGCCATCAGCGCCTCGGTCCCGGCAAGCTGGGCAAAGGAGGGCACCGCAAAGACATCGACCCCAAGAGCCTGCAACCGCCGCGCCATCTGCGCCTGCTTGGGCGCCGAGATCGACGGCATGGCCATCAGCACCCGGTCGATCTCGCGGTTCTTGATCAACAGCGGAATCCGGTCGGGCGCAAAGACCCGCAAACCGGCAATCGTCAGCGATTGCAGGGCCTTGCTGTCATCGACGAAGGCAATCGGCACGATCTGGTCATGCGATTTCAGCGCGGCCGCCAACTGCATGCCCGTAGTGCCCGCGCCATAGATCAGCACCCGGCAGCGCGCCTGCGCCGAGCGGACCACCCACAACAGGACGCGCAGCATGATCGCCCGCGCCGCCACCGAGGACAGGAAATAGATCAGGCCGAACAGGATCACCGCCACCGATGGCAGGCGATACCCGAGATATCCCCCGAAAAGGTACAGCGCCGTGGTCAACAGCGCCGCCCCCGCCCCCGTCATCAGGATGGCCTGGGATTCGTAAGATTTCAGCTTGATCTTGGGAATGCCCAAGGCGGTTGAAAACAGCGCGGCGGTCAGGGCCACCATCGGAAACAGCGGCCAGACCTGCAAGGACAGGGCAAGGGGCGTCAGATCCGAGTACAGGACGGCGATCGACAGCAACAGCGACAGCGGCGCCAGCAACCCGTCAACCAGCAGGAACACCGTCCGCTTGAAGCGGCGCGTCATGCGGTCAACATGGGCAAAGAGGCTGTTCTTGAGGCGCATCATTGCATTTGAACGATCAATCTGGACGTCAGGGAAAGGAATAAATCAGGTCTTATCGCTGAAAGCCGCCCCATCACCATATTCTTAGCGGGCTATCAGAACAAGTCCGCGCTTGTTCGCCTATCGTCCCGCCGTCATTGCCCGCATGAAGGTCTGAAACATCAGGTGCAGATCGAAGCACAAAGAGCGCCGGGCCTGATAGATCAGGTCGATCCGCGCCTTTTGTGGCACACAGCGCCGGACATAGACTGCATCCGTCTCGGCTGCCGTCGCGCATTGCGCCAACAGCCATTCCTCGTGACGGTGAAAGGTGATCGTGGCAAGGCCGGTGATTCCCGGGCGCGATTTCAGGACCTCGGCATAAATCCCGGGAAACCGTTCCACATAATCGCGCAAGGGGGGGCGCGGGCCGACAAAGCTCATGTCGCCGCGCAGCACGTTCCACAGTTGCGGCACCTCGTCCAGCCGCGTCTTGCGCAGGAACCGCCCGGTCGGGGTGATCCGCTGCGCCTTGTCGCCGCCGGAAACACCCGCGTTTTCCGGCACCACCGTCATGGTGCGCAGTTTCCACAGGTGAAAGGGGCGGCCCGGCGCGCGCATGCGTTCGGCGACATAAAAGACCGGGCGACCCTCTTTGACCAGCAGGACCAAGACCAGCACGGCAAAGGGAACCGCCAAAAGGGCCGCGATCAGCACGGCAAGGACAACATCGAACAGGCGTTTGTCAAAAGTCACGGCCAGCGCCCCTGCAAGGTGTCCAGATCCGCTACGATGTCCGCAGCGCGGGCGGGCGGCAAGGGCACAAGTTTGACAAGCCGCGAGACATCCACCTCGACCCGGGCGACGACTCCGGGTCTAGGCGGGCCAAAGCGCCAGTCGCGCCCGGCGGCGCGCAACAGATCGGCCATGTCCACCGCCCCGGGCAGGGCCAGATTGATCACCGGGGGCAAGACCTGCCCCCGGGCCCGCAGCGCCATCAGCCGCGTCAAAGCGCGCGCAAAGGCCGAAGGCCCGATGTAGGACCGTATCGGACCGCCGCCCCCCGGAACCGGGTCCAGCACGACCTTTCCCGTGGACCCCAGCAGGGCATCGGCCCCTGCCAGATTGCCAAGTCGCAGGATTGTCAGCCTTTCGCCCAGGCCGGCGCGCAACACCTGCTCGGCCTGCAGTTTGCTTCGCCCATAGTCGGCCTGAGGGTCCGGCGCCGTCGTCTCTGCGATCGCCCGGTCCTGCGGGGCATAGACCGCCACGGTGGACAGAAAGAAGACATGCGCAAAGGACGCCGCCCGGTCCGCCGCCAGGACGGCCTTTGCAAGGGCAACATTGTTCTGCAAATCGGCACCGGGCGGCCGCGACGGCAGCACCGCCGCCAGATGCAGCAAGAATCCGCAGAGCGGAAGATCCGGCACCGACCCGCTGATCATGTCCCAGGCCCTGCCCCCCGCACGCCCGTTGCGCGCGGCCCAGACCGGCGAAATCCCAACGCCTTCAATGGCCTGCTCATGGACGCGCATCAGCCGCCCAAGACGTCCGCTGGAACCGGTCACGATCAGGGGCAGCGGCTGCGTCACAAAGTTATCCCCAAGCCATTTGCAATAACCGGACATTCCGGTTGACCCTACAAGAGTGCAACGTATGTTCAGCGCCAAGTTTCTGTCCAGCATTCTGCCGGATGGCCGGAGTTTTTTGATGATCCGCCTGCCAGCGGCCCTTGGCCTTACGATTGCTTCGCTTGTCCTTCAAGCCTGCGCCTTGCCGCAAGGCGGGGGCATGTCCGCTCAGGTCATGGCCGGCGCGGAACAGCCGGACGCTAATTTTGCCGTCGAATTCGTGACCGCCGCCAATCTTGGGCAACTGCAATCCTGGCCCGGGATCGGCGATCCGAACGCCGCGAATGGCTGGATCGGCCACAAGGGCGGCCCGGCCAGCCAGATCATCGAAGCCGGCGATACGGTGGCCCTTTCGGTGTGGAGCAGCGAAGAAAACTCGCTGTTGACCACGCCCGGGCAAAAGCAGTTGTCGATCCCGCCCCTGACCGTTGGTCCGGACGGCACGGTGTTTCTGCCCTATGCCGACAAGGTCTATATCGCCAAGATGTCGCCCGATCAGGCCCGCGAGGCGATTCAGAAGGGTCTGGCCACGGTGATTCCGTCGGCGCAGGTGCAGGTCACGGTCACCTCTGGTCGCCGCAACGCGGTGGAACTGATCTCGGGCGTCGGACAGCCCGGATCCTACCCCTTGCCCGACCAGAATTTCACCATTCTCAGCCTGCTTGCGCAGGGTGGCGGGGTCGGGGGCTCGATGACCAACCCGCAGGTTCGCCTGTCGCGCGATGGCAAGCTGTACGGGGTGTCGCTGGAAAAGCTGCTGGCCAACCCCAGCCTCGACACCACCCTGCGCGGCGGTGACAAGGTCTATGTCGAAGGCGAAAAGCGCTATTTCCTGTCGCTTGGCGCGGCCCGCAACGAGGCACAGATCACCTTTCCGCAGTCCCGGGTGACGGCGCTGGATGCCATGTCGCTGATCGGCGGGCTGAACGACAACACGGCGGACCCGAAGGGGATTCTTATCCTTCGGGAATATGGGGCCAATGCGCTGCGGTCTGACGGCAGCGGCCCGACCAAGCAGCGCATGATCTTCGCCTTTGATCTGACCACGGCGGACGGCCTGTTCAGCGCCGGTGATTTCACCATCCAGCATCAGGATCTGGTCCTGGTCACCGAAAGCCCGATCGTCGCGGCGCGTACGGCGATCAGCTTCATCATGCAGTCCCTGGGGCTGAACGGCGCCTTGCAAAAGCTTTAGGGCGGTCGGGCCGGTCCTGAACCGCTTCAGGCCTCGCCTTCCATCCTTTGACGCAATTCGCGCAGTACCGGCAGAACCGCCCGCACCTTGTCAGCCCCAAGGGCGGTGACGGCATCGCCGATGATCGGCGCAATCGACGCGACAGCGGCATCGCGCGCGGCGCGCCCTGAGGGCGAGATTGCCACGAACTTCTGCCGCGCGTCGTCCCAGTCGGGCCGGATGTGGACGTGCCCCGCCCATTCCAACTTGGTCAGGGTATTGGTCATCGCCCCGCGCGTGACATGAAAGGCCCGCGCCAGTTGGGCCGGGGTCCGCTCGTCCGCAATGCCCGCCAGATGGTTCAGAACCGAGAAATGCGACAGCTCCATCCCCTTGGGAAGGGCCTTGGAAATGCGGTTGCGCGCCAGTTGGTCGGCCATGAACAATTCGCCAAACAGCATGACCGCCAGATCGTCGTTGCGTTCGGTCATGGCCCCTCGATCACCCGGTCATGGGTCAGCGAGGGCACACGCGCCCGCGCCTTGTCGACCTGCGACAGGTCAAGATCGACCAGCGTGACGCCCGGTGCCTGCCCGGCGTCGGCCAGAACCTCTCCCCAGGGGGCGATGGCCAGCGAATGGCCATGAGTCCGCCGCCCCTTGCCCCCGGCTTCGGCGTGAAACCCGGTCTGCGCCGGGGCCAGAACGAAACAGCCGGTCTCGATCGCGCGCGCGCGCAGCAGCACCTCCCAATGGGCCTGCCCGGTCAGGTGATTGAAGGCCGCCGGAACGGTCAGGATCTGCGCCCCGGCCTGCGCCAGACGGCGATACAGATCGGGGAAGCGGACGTCATAGCATACCGTCATGCCGATGCGGGCAAAGCCCGCGTCCGCCAGCACCGCCCGGCTGCCCGGCCGATAGCCGGCGGATTCGCGGTAAACCTCGGACTCGGACACATTCACGTCGAACATGTGGATCTTGTCATAGCGTGCGGCAATCTCGCCTGTCGGCGAGATCAGGAAGGACCGGTTGGCAAACCGCCCGTCGACATCGGTGGTCAAGATCCCCAAAGACCCGATCAGCAGCCAGACCCCCAGACCCGCCGCCAGATCGCGCAGGGCGGCCAGCGTCGGATCGTCCGGTTCGGACCGCATCACGCCCGCCTGATGCGCCCGGTTCGACGACAAGAGGTTGGTGCATTCAGGCGTCAGGACAAACCCTGCCCCCCCCTGCGCCGCCGCCCGAACCAGCGTCAGCGTCGCGGGCAGGTTGGCCGTCGGGTCGTCGCCCACATTCAGTTGTACCAGCCCGGCGCGCATGGGTCAGGCCAGCATCGGGTCAAGCTTGCCCTGATGATCCAGCAGATGGATGTCATCGCAGCCGCCAACATGGACCCCACCGATGAAAATCTGCGGCACGGTGCGCTGACCCCCGGCCCGCGCGGTCATCTTCTGGCGCAGGCCCGGGTCCATCGACACATCAATCTCGGCAAAGGCGACGCCCTTTTTGCGCAACAGGGCCTTGGCGGCGCTGCAATAGGGGCAGGTCGGGGTGGTGTAGATTTCAACGGGCTTCATGCGGCTGATCCTTGAGGTCACGCTGACTATAAGGATTTAAGCATCCTTCGCAACGCGGGCCAGCACCAGAACCGATACCTGGGTTGCGCCCCCCGCAAGGCAGGCATCGGCGGCAACGGCCAGGGTCGCGCCCGAGGTCATCACATCGTCGATCAACAGGACATGCCGCCCCCTTGCCCGCGCCGCGCGACCGGGGTGCAGGACAATCGCGCCCTGCATGTTGGCAAAGCGCCCGTCGCGGCTGCGGCCTTCCTGAGAACGGGTCTGGCGGCTGCGGCACAACAGGTCGGGGCAATGGTCAAGCCCGGCCAGTCGCGCAAGGGCCGTCGACAGAACCGCCGCCTGATTGTAACGGCGCCGAAGCAGCCGGGTCCAGTACAGCGGAATCGGCGCGACGATCATGTCAGGCTCCACAACCGGCTGCGCGGCCTTCAGCAACCAGCGCGCCGTCGGTTGGGCCAGATCCAGCCGGTCGCCATGTTTCAGCGCCAGCACGATGGACCGGCCGTTGTCGGCATACAACAGCGCCACCCGGCCGCGCGACCAGGGCCGCGCAATCGTCAGGCAGTCATCGCAGAAGACGGGCTGCCCCGGGTCGGCGCCCGGCAGCGGGGTGCCGCACTTGTCACAGACCAGCCCGGTGATGAAGGGCGTGTCACGCCAGCAGCTGCCGCACAGCCCGAAATCGGTCGTGACCAGTTCGGCGCAGGTCAGGCACTGCGGCGGATAGATCAGATGAAGCGCGGCTTGCAATCTCATCGCTCGTCCCTATCTTGCCGGGTCATGACAACGCCCCTTCTGACCGACCGCAAGGCCCTGGCCCTGCACCGCGCCCGCGCAACCGAATTCTTCTTGCAAGAAGAGGTCACCGCAGAGCTTCAGGAAAGACTGACCGAGGTTAACAGAACCTTTACAGACCCGGCCGTGGTCACCGGATTTCCGCATTTGTGGCCGGGATATCTGACCGTTGCCGATGACGAGGTGCTGGCCCTGCGCGACGGGGGCCATGATCTGGTGCTGCACGCCCTGTCGATGCATTGGGCCGACGACCCGGTGGGACAGTTGGTGCAATGCCGCCGCGCCCTGCGGCCCGACGGTCTTTTCCTGGGCTGTCTGTTCGGTGGCCAGACCCTGCACGAGCTGCGCGCCTGTCTGGCCGAGGCTGAGGCCGAAGTTGCGGGCGGCCTGTCGCCCCGGGTTCTGCCCATGGCCGAGATTCGCGATCTGGGCGCCCTTCTGCAACGAGCGGGCTTTGCGCTGCCGGTGGCGGATGCCTTCACCCGAACGGTTCTTTATCGCGATGCCCTGCACCTGATGCACGACCTGCGCGCCATGGGCGAGGGCAACGCGCTGGCGCATCGCCTGCGCCACCCGACCCGCCGGGCTGTGCTGATGCGGGCCGCCGAGATGTATCAGGCCCGCTTTGCCGCGCCGGACGGGAGAATTCGCGCGACCTTCGAGATGATCTGCCTGACCGGTTGGGCGCCCCATGACAGCCAGCAAAAGCCCCTGCGCCCGGGGTCCGCCGCCGCGCGTCTGGCAGAGGCGTTGAACGCCGCGGAAAGCCCCCTGCCGCGCGACAAGGATTGACCCTGCCGCCCGCTGGATTATGTCGAAGAAAACCGCCGATAGGAATGCCCTGATGAACGATGTGATGCCCGGAACCGGACGCCTTGCCGATGCGCCCGCCGATCACCCAAGGGTGAAACGGGCCAGGATCGGCATTCTTCTGGCCAATCTGGGCACGCCGGACGGGTATGATTACTGGTCGATGCGGCGCTATCTGAACGAGTTTCTGTCGGACAAGCGGGTGGAGGAGATCTCGGACTGGATCTGGCAGCCCCTGCTGCAACTGATCATCCTGACCCGACGGCCTTTTACCAGTGGCGCGAACTACAAGCTGATCTGGAATCACGAAAAAAACGAATCGCCCCTGCTGACGATCACCCGGGATCAAACCGATGCAATTGCCGGCGAACTGGCGGAACTGTTCGGCGACGAGGTGATCGTTGATTTCGCCATGCGCTACGGCAATCCGACAACGGCGTCAAAAGTCCGCAAGCTGGTCGATGCGGGCTGCGAGAAGATCCTGTTCTTTCCGCTCTACCCGCACTACGCGGGCGCCACGTCGGCCACTGCCAACGATTCCTTTTTCAAGGCCCTGACGAAAGAGAAACGCCAGCCCGCCGCGCGCGTGGTGGCCGAGTATTTCGACCATCCGATGTATATCGAGGCGCTGGCCCGATCGGTCGAGCGCGCCTATGCCGCGCTGGATCATCGGCCCGATGTGCTGGTAACCAGCTATCACGGCATGCCCCGGCGCTACTTGATGGAGGGCGATCCCTATCACTGCCAATGCGCCAAGACCTCGCGGTTGCTGCGCGAACGGTTGGGTTGGGAAAAGGGGACGATCGACCTGACGTTTCAATCGGTTTTCGGCCGTGAGGTCTGGCTAAAGCCTTACACCGTCGAACATGTTGCCGAACTGGCCCGCGCGGGAAAGAAGCGCATCGCGGTCATGGCACCGGCCTTTTCGGCCGATTGCATCGAAACGCTGGAAGAGATCAACGGCGAGATCCGGGAAAGCTTCCTGCACGCCGGGGGCGAGGCTTTCACCTATATCCCCTGCCTGAACGATGAGGCATCGCACATCGCGGCATTGGTGCAGGTCATCCGGGACAACTTGCAGGGCTGGGTCGGTCAGGGCGGAAAATGACAAACAAAAGGGACGGCAGCAGAGCGCCGTCCCTTTGTTTTCCGTAGCCGAAGCTTACTGGCTCAGGGCAACGCCCAGAACGATCAGCAGCAGCAGCGGGACGACAATGCCGCCAGCCGACGACGAGGTCGTCGCGACAACAACGCCGGGATCCATGGTGGGCTCAACGCCGCCAGCGAAAGCGGTCGAAGCAGCAGCAGCGATAACGGCTGCGAGTGCGATCTTTTTCATTTATTCTCTCCGAATTTCAACGCACGGCCGATTTTTGCAGAGGCGGCAATGCGTACCCAAGACTGTTCCTCGTATGTCTCTCTAAGCAAGTTGAGGAGGCAAATTCAACTTGGCCTCACTCGGCGGAACCTCGCCGTTTGTTCTTGCGTTAAATAAGCAACACTTGAGTGCCGACTTTCGCCAGTTCGAACAGTTCCAGAATGTGTTCGTTGTACAGCCCGATGCAACCATTGGAGGAACGGCGGCCAATCTTGCGCGTGTCATGCGTGCCGTG
>JANMJC010000350.1:0-4279 GCA_031371185.1 Paracoccaceae bacterium
TGCAGATTCCCGACCGTGAGCCAAAGGATATCCCCGGTTTCAGGGTCGGTTCGCAGGTCGACCCGGCTGGGATTGGTACTGAGCGTTCGGAGCAGGTCCTGAACCTCGTCGTCGGGCATCGGGTCGCGGCTGTACAGAAGGGGCCCGAACCCAAGCTGGCGGCAAGCCGAGAGCCGGACCAGAATCTGTTGCAACAGGCCGACGTTGCGGATCGTGGGGGTCAAGACCTCGAACACCACCCAACCTTTATTGGCGTCGTCTGACACCGGCGTCCCCGGAACGATGACCCGGACATAAGGCCCCGGCCAATTTTTTCCCTGCCACGAAGGGTCTTGCGTGATCAACATGCTTGAAGGTTTGACTTTCTGCCATTCGCCCAGATTTTCGGACTACGACAGGCCCTGAAACCTGTCAACACGCTTCCCGTGGCGCTGCGCGGGCGCAGGCCGCACAATCGGGGCGGTCGTGGGCCCGGGGCGCGGCGCAGGCTTGCCGGACCCGGTTCGGGGTCAATCTGTCGCCAGGGCGGCGATCTCGCGGCGGAACGGCAAGGCGTCGCCCGCATCGGGCATGTCCAGTTCGCGGGCATAGCGGTGCCCGGCATAGGTTGCCCAGGCGATCGGCCCGGGGGCGGCGGCATCCCCGATCAGGCGGACCGACCTTATCCCCGCATCGGCCCAATCACCCGCCCGTGCCATCACCGCGTGATACAGCGCATCGTCAGACCGGCGCGCGGCCACGACGACGACCGCGTCGCAACCGATTGTGCTGCGCGCGTCGGTATAGCTGCAATTGGTTTCCACGCCACCTGCGTGGATCGCCGCCACCCCTCGGTTCAGGACAATTTCAACGCCCGCGGCTACCAGACGGCGGTGGATGGCCGCCTGTTCCAAGGTGTTGCGCGCCCAATCCGAGACATAGGGCGCCGGGGTGACCAGTGTCACGCGCGCGCCCCTGTGAGCCAGCATCTCGGCCAGAACCCCGCCCATGTAGTAATGGTCATCATCGAACAGCACGACATGACCCAAAGGCTGACGCCCGGTCATCAGATCATCGGGGGTATAGACCGGCATGGCCGGATCCATCGGCATCGGCACCACATGCTGACGGGCCACGCCGTCGGCGCGCCAGGTTGATCCGGTGGCGAAGCAGATGTTCTGAAAGCCGAATTCCAGGATCTGCGCCGCGTCCAGCCCCGAGTTCAGGTAGGTTTCGACATTGGGCCGCTGGCTGATCTGGTATTGACGATAGTCGACCACCCGCCCCCAGGCCGACAGACCCGGCAACAGCCGCTCGCGCGCCACCCGGCCGCCGATGTGGTCGCGGGCCTCGGCAATTGCGACGTCATAACCGCGCAAGGACAGGGCGCGGGCGGCTTCCAGCCCGGCGGGACCTGCCCCCACGATCAGCACCGACTGGCTGTCGCCCTTGGGGTTCATCCGCTCGGGGTGCCAGCCCTTGCGCCATTCCTCCATGAAGGTGGGGTTCTGCGTGCAGCGACTGATCGACTGGGTCATGTCGCCGGTCACGCAGATGTTGCAGCCGATACATTCGCGGATATCCTCGATCCGACCCTCTTCGATCTTTCGTGGCAGGAAGGGATCGGCAATCGACGGCCGCGCGCAGCCGATGAAATCCAGTCGCCCCTGTTTGATCATACGCACCATGACATCGGGGCTGGTGAAGCGACCCACACCAACGACCGGTTTGTCGGACAGATCGCGGATGCCGGTCACAAGCGCCTCTTGCGCCGCCTCGTCCTTGAACCGTGACGGGCCCGAGCATTCGTCCCACGACCCTTGGGCCAGATCCCACAGGTCGGGCAGATCGCGGTTCATTTCGATGAAATCGCGGACCTCGGCGTTGGAAAACCCCAGATTGCCGATCTGTTCGTCCAGCGACACCCGCAGGGTCAGCCCCATGGTGTCGCCCACCGCGTCGCGCATGTCGGCGATGACTTCGCGCGCAAAGCGCGAGCGGTTCTCCAGACTTCCGCCGTATTCGTCGCTGCGCTGGTTGGTGGCGCGCGACAGGAAATGCTGAAAGATGCCAAAGCCATGCGCGCCGTACAGGCAGATCAGATCGAATCCGGCCACGCGGCTGCGACGGGCGGCGTTCACGAACCAGCGCCGCAGGTTGGTGATATCGGTCTTGTCCATGGCGCGGGCCTGCACCGGATCATTGGTAAAGGTGCGGATCGGCAGGGCGGTCGGGGCCAGCGGCACCTCTTTGGTGTACAGATTGGGGCCATTGATCCCGGAATAGGCCAGTTGGATGCCCGCCAGCCCGCCATGGCTTTTCATCTTGTCGGACATCTTGCGCAGGGCCGGAATGTCCTGATCCTCCCACAGGCGCAGTTCGATGAAGGGGGTGATTTCCGAGGTGTGGTGCATCTCGGTCTGTTCGGTAAAGATCACGCCCCAGCCACCTTCGGCCTTGATGCCGCGCATCTCGGCGGCGGCAGAGGGGTCGCGGTAGCCCGCTCCATTGCAATGGGGCACCTGATAAAAGCGGTTCTTGGCCACAACCGGACCAATGGCCAGGGGCTGAAACAGGATGTCATAGCGGGGGTCACGCATCGGGGCCTCGGGGGGCAGGAGGGGGGGTCAGGGGGTGAAATTGCCGGCAGTGGGCGGCAAGGGACGCATGTTCATGCCCGGAACCGCCGTCGCGGTGATCAGGGCACGGGCGTGGTCGATAAAGGCCCTGACCACAAGAACATTCTGCGCCCCTTCGACCATCAAAAGCCCCATCTGCATGGGCCGCACCGGCCCGCGCAGGGGCACGAAGCACAGGGGTTTGCCATCGGGCGACAGGTCGCCCAAGGGGCGGATGTTGGCGATGCCATAGCCATAGCCATTGGCCACAAGGCCGCGCATCGCCGCCATGTCGCGGGTCCGCTCGGCCACCAGGGGTTTCAACCCCGCGAGGTGAAAGAACGACAGAAAGTAATCTCCGCTGAAGGGCAGGTCCAGAAGAACCATCGGATGGGCCGTCAACTGTTCGACAGAGACCGCGGACAGGCTGGCCAGCGGGTGGTCTTGCGCCATCAGGACATAGGGCGGCAGGGCCACCAGCGGCACGAAATGCAGGTCCGCCGCAATTTCAAGATCATAGGTCAGGGCAAGGTCGATCTGGCCACTGCGCAACTGGTCAAAGATCTCTTGCTGGTGCAGTTCGGACTGATCGACACGGGCCGCCGGATAGCGGGTTTCGAACTGACGGCGCAGTTGCGGCACGATCATCTGGGCAAAGGTCAGAAGACACCCCAAAGCCAACGGCCCCTGCACGGTTTCGGTCAGATCCGCCGCCAGCCGCGTCAACGCGTCAGCCCCGGCCAGGACCTGTTTGGCGAGGTCCAGCAGTTGCCGCCCGGCCTGGGTCAGTGACAGGCCCTTGGCATGGCGACGGATGAACAGTTGCAGGCCGAACTCGGCCTCCAACTGCGCAATGGCCGCCGAAATCGACGGGGACGAAACATTGATCGCCTCGGCAGCCGACAGGATCGACCCGGATTCGCCCACCGCGACGAAGTATTCCAGTTGGCGCAGGGTGAAGGGGCGCGGCATCGCCCTATTCGTCGCCCGCAACGCCGTAGGACGGCGCTTGGGTCGGGTTCAGCGCGCGCTGCACATAGGCATCGAGTTGCGGGCGGTACAGGGCCCAAAGCTCGGCAAGGGCGGCAATCGGGCAGCTTTCCGTCCAGTCGCAGCGCAGATCGGCCACCGGCCAGGACACGCGGTCGACAATCTTCATCCCCGAGGAATGCACCGGCCCGGCCTCTCCTCCGGCCGCCAACCCGGCCTGCATCGCGGCAATCAACCGGTCGCCCAAAGGGCCCGAGGACGCAAGAAACCCGTCGACCATGGCCTGCGGCACGCCCGGATTGGCCAACAGGTTGCCCCCGGCGGCCACATTGGCGGCCTGCGCCTGCCCCCAGACACCCAGAACCTGCGCCCCCGAGTGGATGGCCGTGCGGCCTGCACCGTCCACGACCAACACTTGCCGATAGTCCAGATAGGCCGCGCGCCCCCGCATCGCGGCAAGCGCGGCCTCGGCATCCAGTCCGCTGGCCAAAAGGTCAAGTACCAAGGGCCCAAGGGCCGGATCGGTGATGTTCTGGCTGGCGACCGCCCCGACCCCGGCCCGGGCATGGCTGCAGCGCGCGGCCACGGCGGGCGAGGACGACGAGATCGCCAGCCCGAACATGCCGGTCCGCTCGCAGCGCGCGACAAGGGAAAATGTCATGCGGTCAGTCCGGGATCACGGCGGTGCCGTC
>JANMJC010000157.1:0-1911 GCA_031371185.1 Paracoccaceae bacterium
GCTTTGCCGAGCTGGGCCGGCGCACGGGCTTGCCGGAAGCGGTGTTGTCGCGCGATCTGTTCGGATCGGCGCGGGCGCTGAAAGAGGCGGTGATGACCATTGCCGGGGGGGGGGCGGACATCATCATCGGCACGCAGATCGTGGCCAAGGGGCACAACTTTCCCCTGTTGACGCTGGTGGGGGTGATCGACGCCGATCTGGGGTTGCAGGGCAGCGACCTGCGCGCGGCCGAGCGGACGTTTCAACTGATGCGGCAGGTGGCGGGCCGGGCAGGGCGGGCAGAGCGGCCGGGGGAGGCGTTTTTGCAGACCCATCAGCCCGAGCATCCGGTGATCCGCGCCATTCTGGGCGGCGACGAAGAGGCCTTCTGGCGGGCCGAGGCGGCAGAGCGGCGGGCGGCGGGGGTGCCGCCCTATGGCCGCTTTGTGGGCGTGATCCTGTCCAGCCCGGACGTGGCGGCGGTGTTTGATCTGGGGGCGGAACTGGCGCGGCGCGACGGGCCGTTGCGTGCTATCGGGGCGCAGGTCTTCGGGCCCGCCCCGGCCCCTGTGGCGCGGGTTCGCGGGCGGCACCGGGTGCGGCTCTTGGTCAAGGCCGCCAAGGGGGTGGCGGTGCAGGCGGCGGTGGCGGAATGGGTCGGGCAGATCAAGTTGCCGAACAACCTGCGTCTGACGGTGGATATTGATCCGCAGAGTTTCTACTGAAAGGCCGGGCGTCCGGACGGGGTCCATTCCCGACCTGTCCGGAAGGCGAGGGGCTGTCAGTGTTGATCGAGACGATCAAGGGGCTTGCGACGATGGGCGCGGGGGGCTTTGATCGGGGCAGGACAGGGCGACAGTGAAAGGGCGGTGAGGTGACGGAAAAGATCACGATCCAGAATGTCGGCCAGCCGGGCAAGACCTATCGGGTGGATGCGGCGAAGTTTCAGGCGATGCGCGCTGTGGTGGTCAGCCTGCTACCAAGGGAAGCGCCGGGCATGGCGGTGGCCGATCTGATCGAGGCCGCAATACCCCGGCTGCCGCAAGACCTGTTCCCCGGGGGGGCCACGGCCGGTTGGTGGGTGAAATCGGTGCAACTGGATCTGGAGGCCAAGGGCCTGATCCGCCGCGCCGCGAAGCCCCCGGTGCGGCTGTGGATGGTTTGAGGGTCGGCCCGGTTTGCCGGTTGTGCTTTTGCGGCAGGGTCCGCGCCCGTGCGGCATTCGCGGCGCCGACCCTGTCTTGCGAAGAATGGACCTGCCATGGCCCCCACCCTCACCGCCTTTGAACGGTCGCCCGACCGGGGCCGGGGGCTGTCGCGCGACCTGCGGGTGCGGTGGGCGCTGGAAGAGGTCGGACAGGCCTATGACACAAGGCTGGTGTCGTTTGCGGCCTTGAAGGCGCCCGGCCACATCGCCCTTAATCCCTTTGGCCAGATCCCGACCTGTGAGGACGGCGATCTGGCGCTGTTCGAATCCGGCGCCATCGTGCTGCATATCGCGCAGCACCATGACGGTCTGTTGCCGCAAGGTGCCGCGCCGTGCGGGCGGGCGATCTCTTGGATGTTCGCCGCCCTGAACACGGTCGAGCCGCCGGTCTGGGACGTTGCCATGTCCCGGCTGCTGGACGGCGACAAGCCCTGGTACGCGGCGCGGCTGGCGACGCTGCGGGGCCGCGCCCGTTCCTGCCTTGCCGCATTGGCGCAGGGGTTGGGTGGGGGGCCCTGGCTGGACGGTGGATTCAGCGCGGGCGATCTGTTGATGGTCACGGTCCTGAAGCGGGCCGAAGCGGCCGACCTCATGGCCGATCACCCCGGCCTGACCGCCTATCTGGACCGTGGACGGGCGCGGCCGGCCTTTCAACGCGCCTTTGCGGCACAAAGAGCGGCGTTCATGGCGGCGCAACCGGACGCCTGACCGGCGCGGGTCGCCAG
>JANMJC010000161.1:0-1702 GCA_031371185.1 Paracoccaceae bacterium
CTTCCAGCTTGTCAAAGGCGTTCTTGGTCACCATCAGACGCAGCTTTTCGCGCCGGGGGTTCAAAAGGGCGTCGCGCACGGCATGCAGCCCGAACAGCCACACGGTTTCGCGGGCCTCGCTGCGGCGGTTGCGTTCCTTGTCAACGATCCAGGTGGGTTTCTTGGTCATTCTGCGGCCCTCTTCGCTTGGGCCACCCTTGGCAGGACCGCGCCTGCTTGGCAAGCCTTCGGGAAATCACCGATTTCACCCTCATGCGCCCTTGACGACCCCCCTTGGCTTGGCTATTCCCCGCGCCATGTGTGGGCGACGAGCTGCAAGGTGCGGCAGGGGACTGTAACTCCCCCGGGGCGACCCGCGCCTGGTTCGATTCCAGGGTCGCCCACCATATTTCCACAAAACAGAACGTTTTCAATTCGGTAGCTATCCCGGGCTGGCACCGCTCGACCCTGTTGGGCACAAGGGCCTCGCCGGCGGCAGTCCCGGATTCCTGCGTCACAAACACCAAAACGCCCGCCCCGGCGACGGGACAGGCGCTGTCAGACCCGCGGTTTGGGCCGAGTTACCGCCGACGGTCGCGCCGGGCGCTCATTGGTTGGAAGGCGACGCCGACATGGGCCTCGCAATAGGGTTTCCCGGCGACGGTGGGCAGGCCGCAGAACCAGAAATCTTCGGTGGCGGGGTCGCCGACCGGCCATTTGCAGGTGCGTTCGGTCAATTCCATCAGGGTCAGGCGCTTGGCGCGCTTTTCCACTTCGCGCACCGAGGCCAGCGCCTCGGGGCTGATTTCGTTCAGCGAGGGTTGCGGCGGAAGGGGCTGACCGGCAGGAATGATCGCCTTGCGCAACGGGATCGGCAAGACGGTGACCGGGGGGGCCGAAGCCGCCGGGGCGGGGCGTTCCACCGCAGGGCGCGGGCCGGGATCGGGGCGCACCGGCGCCGGATCAGGACGCGCCGCCGCCAACGGCGCCTCGACCTTGGGGGAAGCAACAACCACCTCTTCGGCCTCGTCCTCGTCTTTGCCACCTGGGCCGACCCGGTTCGACAGGCCCAGACGATGCACCTTGCCGATCACCGCATTGCGCGTCACGCCGCCCAGTTCCTTGGCGATCTGGCTGGCCGACTGGCCTTCGGCCCACATGCGCTTGAGGGTCTCGACCCGCTCGTCGGTCCAGGACATGATCGTCTCCGCTGTTGGGGGCCAGGCAATTGGGCCGTCGGGGCACAAGTCTAACCCCGGGCAGAGCGGATACAAGGGCCAAGCCAGTTTGGCAAGCGCCGTTGCGACGCGGCGCCAGAGCTTCGGTGCCCCTTTGGACCGGGCGCAGGCGGCAAAGGCCCGTGGCCACGACGCCGGATTGCCGATCGGCCCGCAGGGAAAGGTGCCGCAGGACCCGACCCCAGGCATCGGCCTGCGCTGTTTCGGCATGGTCATCGTCACCCCACCGGCTGCATCTGGGGGGCTGCACGCCACAGCTCTGCATGGACCGGGCGTCAGGGTCTTTGCTCATCGGCCTGTCAAGCGCTGGCGTCGCACCGCTCCACAGGTCATTTCCCCCCGACAAATCCCTTCGCGCCTCATCCCTTCGCGCAACCTTCGAAAGGATCGCGCCAAGCCGCCAGCCCGACCTTTTGCGCCTTGGCCGGATCGCCCCGTCGAACCCGAAGGGGCAAGGCAAAGCGGCCTTGCCCGACAATGACCGC
>JANMJC010000166.1:0-8320 GCA_031371185.1 Paracoccaceae bacterium
GCGACAATTTCCGCTGGATCGGCGGCGATGATTTCGGCGGCGACTGGATTCGTCAGCAGGCCGAAAAGCTGGGCTTGCGCGCCATGGTCCGCAGCAGCACCGACCAGTTGCACAATCTGGCGCTTCAGGGCCCCCATTCCCGGGCGATTCTGCGCGCGATGATCTGGACCGCGCCGCATCAGCCGACGATCGACGAGTTGGGCTGGTTCCGTTTCACCATCGGGCGGTTGGGCGGCCCCGACGGCGCGCCGGTCGTCGTCTCGCGCACCGGGTATACCGGCGAGTTGGGGTTCGAGATCTTCTGCCACCCCAAGGATGGGACGGCCCTGTACGATGCCGTCTGGCACCATGGCGAAGGCCATGGCCTGCGCCCCATGGGCCTTGCCGCGCTGGACATGGTGCGGATCGAGGCGGGGCTGATCTTTGCCGGATACGACTTTTCCGACCAGACCGACCCTTTTGAGGCCGGCATCGGCTTTACCGTGCCGTTGAAATCCAAACCCGATGATTTCATCGGGCGCGAGGCGTTGATCCGCCGCAAGGACCACCCCAGCCACAAATTCGTCGGCCTTGTGATCGACGCCAATACCGATGTCGGCCACGGCGACACCCTGCATATCAGCCGCGCGCAGGTGGGGACCGTCACCTCTTCGATGCGCTCGCCAATCCTGGGGCAGAACATCGCGCTGGCCCGGGTCGATGTGGCCCATGCCGAGGCGGGAACGGCGATCGAGGTTGGCAAGCTGGACCGTCACCAGAAACGCCTGCCCGCCGTGATCGTGCCCCTGTCGCATTACGACCCGGAGAAGACCCGGCCGCAAAGCTGAGTGACCGGGCTGAGTGACTGGGCTGATCGTGACCAGCGCTTCGCGCAATTGGCTTTTCTGCGCCCTTTGATTTCAATCGAATGGGACCGCGCCTGCCACCGGTCCGCCCACGGGGCGGGCGTTCTTCGCGGAAGTCTTCCACTGGAAGATTTCTGATCGCTCATCACCCCCCGGCAGGCGCGTCAAGACGCATCCGCCAGACAGGCGCGGCCCCACTCCGGTACCGTCCGGATTGCGGAGAACCCCTTGGCCTGGGCGGTTCCGGCTTCAGCCAAGGGCCCGAGCAACGCTCACCCACAGCGTTTTCAGATCGGCCCGGAACAGCCCCAGCCCGGAAGGCACCTCCCCTCCCCCTCGTGGGGAGGGGATGGGGGTGGGGGGGGCAGCCGATCAGCGCCAATTGGCCGAAATCGCGCCCCCCATGGCGGAAACCGTGCATCTGTCCGCGATCCCCGCCACTATCCTGGGCACAGCAAGCCCCCCAAAGGACCGCCCCATGCGCTATTCCGGTTTCCGCGTGCTGACCGAGGCCCTTACCGGCCACAAAGGCTGGAAACCGGTGTGGCGCGATCCCGCCCCGCAGGCCGCCTATGATTACGTCATCGTCGGCGGCGGCGGGCATGGACTGGCGACCGCCTACTACCTGGCCAAGGAATTCAAGCAGGCCCGCATCGCGGTTCTGGAAAAGTCCTATCTCGGTTCGGGCAATGTCGGGCGCAACACCACCATCATCCGGTCGAACTATCTCCTGGACGGCAACGAACCCTTCTACGAGTTTTCGCTGAAGCTGTGGGAAGGGCTGGAGCAGGATTTCAACTACAACGCCATGGTGTCGCAGCGCGGCATCATGAACCTGATCCACACCGACGCGCAGCGCGACGCTTTCACCCGGCGCGGCAACGGCATGATCCTGCATGGTGCGGATGCCGAACTGCTGTCGCGCGATCAGGTGCGCGCGATGTATCCCTTCCTGAACTTCGACAACGCCCGCTTCCCGATCAAGGGGGCGCTGACCCAGAAACGCGGCGGCACGGTGCGTCATGATGCCGTGGCCTGGGGTTATGCCCGAGGCGCCGATCTGCGCGGGGTCGATCTGATCCAGAACTGCGAAGTGACCGGAATGCGGATCGAGGATGGCCGAATTCTGGGGGTCGAGACGTCTCGCGGGTTCATCGGCGCCAAAAAGGTCGGCGTGGCGGTGGCGGGGTCGTCCAGCCGGGTGATGGCGCATGCAGGCATGCGCCTGCCGATGGAAAGCCATGTCCTGCAGGCCTTCGTGTCCGAGGGGCTGAAACCGCTGATCGACGGCGTGATGACCTTTGGCGCCGGGCATTTCTATGTCAGCCAGTCCGACAAGGGCGGTCTGGTGTTCGGCGGCGACATCGACGGCTACAACTCCTATGCCCAGCGCGGCAACCTGCCGGTAATCGAGGATGTGGCCGAGGGCGGCATGGCCCTGATGCCGATGATCGGCCGCGCCCGCCTGCTGCGCACCTGGGGCGGGGTGATGGACATGTCGATGGACGGCTCGCCCATCATCGACAAGACCGGGGTCGAGGGGCTCTATTTCAACGGCGGCTGGTGCTATGGCGGGTTCAAGGCGACCCCGGCAAGCGGCTGGTGCTTTGCCCATCTGCTGGCCACCGACGCGCCGCACAAAACCGCCACCGCCTACCGGTTCGACCGTTTCGCCAAGGGCCTGATGATCGACGAAAAGGGTCAGGGCGCGACCCCGAATTTGCATTGATGATGAACATGTCCCGCACGCACGTTGATTTGTTTTGGCAGACATGCCCCAAGCATATCTGTCCGCGCCTGACTGCCGCTCGGCAGGCGCGCTACCGCACCAGCCCAGGCAGGCGCGAACAGATTGGAGCAGCCCGGTTTGTGGCACCAATCCCCTTGGCCGACGCCTTTCGGCTTGCGGCCAACGGACCGGGAAACGTTGTCCCACAGCCTTTCCTGATCGGCCCGCGCGCCCTTGTGAAACCCTGCGAAAGATCCCGCCCATGATCATCAACCACCCGATCCTTGGCCCCCGCGACGCGCAGGAATTCGTTTATCTGGGCGATGCAAGCCTGATCGCCCGCCCCGATGGCCTGACCGCCACCCCCGCGGAAATGCACGATTACGTCTATCTGCGCGACAACCCTGCCGGATTGCACCGCGAATTGTGGTATCACGAACAGGGTGACCGGTCGTGGCTGGTGGTCACCCGTAACACCGTCACGCACGAGATCACGCAAGTGGAACTTGCCCGCGACGTGGCGCGCCAGATGGGACGCAGCACATGACCCAGTCCAACCGCATTTCGGGCGGCCAGATCGACCGCGCCCGGACGCTGAACTTCACCTTCGACGGCAAGCCCTTTCAGGGCCACCCCGGCGATACCCTTTCCTCGGCACTTCTGGCCAATGGCGTCCGCCTGATGGGCCGCAGCTTCAAATACCACCGCCCGCGCGGGCCGCTTTCGGCGGGCTCGGAGGAGCCGAACGCCCTTGTCGAACTGCGCTCTGGCGCGCGGACAGAACCCAACACCCGCGCCACCGTGGCCGAGCTGTTCGACGGGCTGACCGCCACCAGCCAGAACCGCTGGCCCTCGCTGGCCTTTGACGCGCTGTCGATCAACGACCGCCTGAACATCTTTTTCACCGCTGGGTTTTACTACAAGACCTTCATGTGGCCCGCCGCCTTCTGGGAAAAGGTCTACGAGCCGATCATCCGCCGCGCGGCGGGCCTGGGATCGCTGTCGCGGCTGGAAGACCCCGACAGCTATGACAAGGCCTTCGCGCATTGCGACCTTCTGATCATCGGCGCGGGCCCGGCGGGCCTGATGGCTGCCCTGACCGCCAGCCGTGCCGGGCTGAGGGTGGTGCTGGCCGATGAAGATTTCCGCATGGGTGGCCGCCTGAACGCCGAAACCCATGCGATCGGGGATGCTGCGGGGGCCGACTGGGCCACCGCGACCCTTGCCGAACTGGCCAGCCTGCCGAATCTGCGACTGATGCCCCGCACCACCGTCACCGGCGCTTTTGACCATGGCATCTATTCCGCCGTCGAACGGGTCAGCGACCATCTGCCCACCCCGCTTCCCGGCAAGCCGCGCCAGACCCTGTGGCGCATCTACGCCGCCCACACCATCCTTGCCGCGGGCGCCACCGAGCGTCCGATAGCCTTCGAAAACAACGACCGCCCGGGCATCCTGCTGGCCGGGTCCCTTCGCGCCTATGCCAACCGATGGGGCGTCACCGTGGGCGACCGCGTGGCGATCTTCACCAACAATGACGACGGCTTGCGCAGCGCCAGCGATCTTCAGGCCAGGGGCGTGGACGTGGTGGCGGTGATCGACAGCCGGATCGGCGGCGACCTGCTGCCCGGCATCCGCCACCTGCAAGGCGCGCAGGTGATTGATACCAAGGGCCGCCTTGGCCTGACGGGCGTCACTGTCCGCCTGGCCAACGGCAAGACGGAAACCATTGCCGCGAATGCCCTGGGCGTGTCGGGCGGCTGGAACCCCAACGTCAACATCACCTCGCACCACCGTTCGAAACCGCAATGGTCCGAACCGCTAGCCGCCTTCATCCCCGGCCCCGACGCCCCGCCAAACCTGATTTGCGCCGGGGCCGCCACGGGCCAGTTCTCGACCCATGCCGCCCTGAAATCCGGGGCCGAGGCCGCTCGCCAGGTCGCCGCTGCAATGGGCAGACAGGCGCCCTATGTCTTGCCGCAGGCCGAAGATGCGCCGACCCGGATCACCGAATTGTGGCACGTTCCCCATGGCAAGGGCCGCGCCTGGATCGACCAGCAGAACGATGTCACGGTCAAGGATATCAAGCTGGCGCACCTCGAAAACTTTGCCCATGTCGAACATCTGAAACGCTATACCACACTGGGCATGGCCACCGATCAGGGCAAGACCGGCAATGTCATCGGCCTTGCGCTGATGGCCGAACTGACCGGCCAGACCATCCCCGAAACCGGCACCACCGTTTACCGCCCGCCCTACACCCCCGTTGCCATGGGCGTGTTGGCGGGCCGGTCACGCGGCCGCGATTTCAAGCCCTTTCGCCTGACCCCCAGCCACACCTGGGCCTCTGAACAAGGCGCGATCTTTGTCGAGGTCGGCAACTGGCTGCGCACCCAGTGGATTCCGCGCGAGGGCGAGACGACATGGCGCCAGTCGGTAGACCGCGAGGTTCTGCAAACCCGGCACAGCGTCGGCATCTGCGACGTGACCACCCTTGGCAAGATCGACATTCAGGGCACCGACGCGGGAACCTTTCTGGACCGCGTCTATGCCAACACATTCTCGACCCTGCCGGTTGGCAAGTGCCGCTATGGCCTGATGCTGCGTGAGGACGGGATGGTGTTTGACGACGGCACCACTGCGCGCATGGCGGAACATGAATATGTGATGACCACGACCACGGCCAACGCCGTGATCGTCTTTCGCCATCTGGAGTTCTGCCGCCAGTGCCTGTGGCCCGATCTGGATGTGCAGATGATTTCCACCACCGAAGCCTGGGCGCAGTATTCCGTCGCGGGCCCCAACGCGCGGAAATTGCTGGCGAAAATCGTTGATCAGGACATCTCGGACGCCGCCTTTCCCTACATGGGGGCGGGCAGTGTCACCGTTTGCGGCGGTCTGCGGGCGCGGCTGTTCCGCATCTCGTTTTCCGGGGAACTTGCCTATGAAATCGCCGTGCCCACCCGCTACGGCGACGCCCTGATCCGAAAGCTGGTCGAAGCTGGGGCCGAATTCGATGCGGTTGTCTATGGCACCGAGACGCTTGGCGTCATGCGGATCGAAAAGGGCCATGTCGCGGGTGGCGAGTTGAACGGCCAGTCTTCGGCGCTGAACATGGGGCTTGGCAAGATGGTGTCGAAAAAGAAGGACAGCATCGGCATGGCCATGTCGCAGCGCGAGGGCATGAACCAGCCCGACGGCTATCGTCTGGTCGGAGTGACGCCGGTCGATCCTGCGGCCTCCCTGTCGGCCGGCAGCCATTTTCTGGATATCGGCGCCGCGCCCACGGCCGAAAACGATGGCGGCTGGCTGACCTCCAAGGTCTACTCGCCGCATCTGGGCTGCGATATCGCCCTTGGCTACCTGCGGGCGGGCGACCAGAAGATCGGCAAGCGGATGCGCGCCGTCAACCTTTTGACCAAGGTCGACACCGAGGTCGACATCGTCTCGCCCCATTTCTTTGATCCGACAGGAGAGCGTCTTCGTGCTTAAGCCCCTGACCGCCCTAGGCCATGAAGCGCCGCAAACCGTCACGATCGGCGCGTGCACCATTACCGAACGTTTCGATCTGGCGCTTGCCTCGGTTGCGGTGCGGCGTGGGCGCGAAAAGGATCTGGTGAAGGCCGCAAAGACCGCGGGCCTGCCCTTGCCCGGCCCCGCCACCTTCGCCACCGGCACGCCTTATTCGGCGTTCTGGATCACGCCGGAAATGTGGATGGTGCAGGCCCCCTTTGCCAGCCACGAAGACATTGCCGCCCATCTGAAATCCGCCTTGGGGGATGCAGCCTCGATCACCGAACAGACCGACGCCGGGGTGCGGTTCGACATCACGGCCCCCGAACTTGCCCCCCTGACCGAACGGCTGACGAACCTTGACCTTGCCACCAAGCCCGACGGTTTCGCGGCCCGCACGGTGATCGACCATCTGGGTGTTTACCTGATCAAGGCATCCGGCACCGACATCACGCTTTACGGCCCCCGTGCCTCGGCCCAAAGCCTGCTGCATGCTTTGGAGGTGACGGCAAGGTCGGTGGTCTGACGCCTGCCTTGATTTGGGCCGTGTTTCCCTGTAGTGAAAAATTCGGGGGCAATTTTTCCTATGGGAGTTTTCGTTGGACCAACCGCAAGACTTGCCGCGCGGAAAACCCGCCTTTGATCAAGACCCCCACCGGGTTCGCGAAATCACCGAGCGCAACCTTGAGGCCGCAATCGGTCGCGAGGTGCGGAATTTTCGCCGCCAGCAGGGCATGACCGTGGCCGATCTGGCGCAGATCACCGGGCTGTCGATCGGCATGCTGTCCAAGATCGAAAACGGCAACACCTCGCCCTCGCTGACCACGCTGCAGGTGCTGAGCCATGCGTTTTCGGTTCCCGTCACCTCGTTCTTCAAAAGCTATGAAGAGCGCCGCGAGGCGCATCATGTGAAGGCGGGCGACCATCTGGAAATTGAGCGTCGTGGCACGCGCGCCGGGCACCAGTACAACCTTCTGGGCCATATCGGGTCGAATTCTTCGGGTGTGGTGGTGGAACCCTACCTGATCACCCTGACCACCGAGAGCGACATCTTTCCCGCCTTTCAGCACGAGGGGCTTGAACTGCTGTACATGCTGGAGGGCGAGGTGGACTATCGTCACGGCGATCAGGTTTACCCGCTGAAACCCGGCGACAGCCTGTTTTTCGACGCCGACGCCCCGCATGGTCCCGAGGTTCTGGTTCGGCTTCCCGCGCGCTATCTGTCGGTTATCTCATATCCGCAAGGGTAAGACGGATCAGAAAACAGTCCGGTGGACTGTTTTCCCGTCGAACGCCCGAGCAAGCCTGCGAGGGCCGGAAGTGACGGATCAGAAAACAGTCCAGTGGACCTTTTTCCCGCGCGATCCGCCCGAGCAAGCCTGCGAGGGCCGGGTCATCTGGACTTGCCGTCCCCATTTTCCCAAACCGCCGAGCGGAGCCGCGCCGTCTTGTAGGCGTCAAAGATCGCCATCGCCCAGACGAACAGCCCGCCCGCGAACTTGCCCACCAAAGACACCTCGGGGGCTGCGGTTTTCAGGGTAAAGCCGCCCAGCAGAACCACGAAGAACACGAAGATCAGCCCGCGCACCGGCTGGCGGTTCAAGACCTGCCCCATGCCCGGCAGCAGGATGGCAGTGATCAACACAAGGCTGGGGTGCAGCGGTTTCATGCGGCGTCCTTTGTGGCGAAAATCGTGGCCTTCAGGGCCAGAAGCGTCACTAACAGGCCCGAAACGCGGGCAGGGTCCAACGGATCGCGGCCCATTTCGGCGTCGCGGAACAACAGATACCGCCCGCGATCCGCCTCTTCGGCAAGAATGACCAGCCGCAGCCCCTTGGGGGAAATCACCAGCTCCTTGACGCGCGCGGGTCGTCGAAAATCCCGGCATGGGACGTCAGCAGCCCCAGAGACACCGCGGCGGCATTGTCGCTGCGCAAGGCGGTGCCGTCGGGCAGAAAGTCAGGACGCCCGATCCCCTGCGGCAGGGTGGCGAAATGCGAAAAGGTCTCGGTCCCGGTCGGGCGTGCCATGACATCCAGCGTCGCTGCCACCGGCATCGGCTGCGGCAAGGTGACCATCACCCACAGGGCGGGCAGTTTGCGGAAGGTCAGGCTGTCGGGCACCGCCTGCAGGTCAAAGCGCAGGCCGGCATGGGTGCCGGCCATGCGGGCAAAGCCGGAAGGTTCGGTCCTTTGGGCGATCTGGGACAGCAGGGGTTCGGCTTCGGCAAAGT
>JANMJC010000453.1:0-1969 GCA_031371185.1 Paracoccaceae bacterium
GTTGCCGGACTTTGCGGCGCTGGGCTGCGACGCCTATCTGTTTTCGGCCTACAAGACCTTTGGGCCCCATCAGGGCATCATGCTGCTGGCCGAAGACTTTGGCGCCGAACTGCCCAATCAGGCGCACTATTTCAACGCGGGGGCGCTGTACAAACGCTTTACCCCCGCCGGGCCGGATCATGCCCAGATCGCGGCCTGCGCCGGGATGGCCGACTATGTCGATGCGCTGCATGGCCATCACTTTTCGCCCGAGGCCGACGCGGCGGCGCGCAACCGGCAGGTTCACGCTTTGATGCGGGCGCAAGAAGTGGCGGTGATTGCGCCCTTGCTGGACTATCTGGCCGCGCGCAATGATCTGCGTCTGATCGGGCCGCGCCGGGCGCAAGACCGGGCGCCGACCGTGGCCGTGGCACTGGACCGGGCGGCCGAACCGGTGTCGGTGGCCCTGGGCCAACGCGGGGTTGCCTGCTGGGCGGGCGATTTCTATGCCGTGCGGCCCCTGATGGCGATGGGGGTGGATCTGGACAAGGGCGTGCTGCGCATGTCGGCAGCCCACTACACGTCCGAGGCCGATGTGGCGCGTCTGATCGCGGCGCTGGACGAGGTGCTGTAGGACCGGACCGGCGGGAAACCGGGGCGAAGGCGTGCCTGCCCAAGCGGGCGGGGCGGTTGGGTCCTGCCTGTCGCAAACGACAGGTTCACTTGCCCATCAGATTGATCCAGTTGACCTTTTCGCGCGTAAACTCGTCAAAAGGGCCAGATGCAGATGATTTCCCCCGCGATCCTGTGGTTCCGGCGTGACCTGCGCCTGACCGACCATCCGATGCTGACCGCCGCCCTGCGCAGCGGACGTCCGGTCATTGCCGTCTTCATCCTTGATCCCGAAACCGAGGCGACCGGGGCGGCGGCCAAGTGGCGGCTGGGGCTGGCCATCGCGGCCTTTGCCAGCACGCTGGAAGGGCTTGGCGCGCGGTTGATCCTGCGGCGCGGGGTTGCCCTGACCGTCCTGCAAGACCTGATCGCCCGGACCGGGGCCGACGCGGTGCACTGGACGCGCGCCTATGATCCCGCCAGCAAAAAGCGTGACACCGCGGTCAAGGCTGCCCTGCGGTCCCAAGGGGTCGCTGTGACCAGCCATCCCGGGTTTCTGCTGCACGAGCCTTGGGAGTTTCAGACCAAAACCGGCGGCTTTTACCGGGTCTATACGCCGTTCTGGAAGGCGGTCGCGCAGCGCGAGGTGGCGCCGGGCCTGCCCGCCCCGCGGTCCTTGCCCGGCCCGCTGACCTGGCCGGCCTCTGACTCGCTGGGCGACTGGCACCTGGGGGCCGCGATGCGGCGCGGTGCGTCGGTGGCGCTGCCCCATCAGGGGGTGGGCGAGGCCGCTGCCTTGGCGCGGCTGGATCACTTCGTGGACGGGCCGGTTCACGGCTACCGGAACGAGCGCGATTTTCCGGACCGTCCGGCCACCTCGGGTCTGTCGGAAAACCTGACCTACGGCGAAATCGGCCCACGCCAGATCTGGCACGCCGGGCACCGCGCCATGCTGGAAGGGGCGGCGGGGGCCGAGCATTTCCTGAAGGAACTGGTCTGGCGCGAATTCGCCTGGGGCCTGATGCACCACACCCCCCACATCGCCAACCGGAACTGGCGCACGGAATGGGACAGCTTTGGCTGGGGCGGTGACAGCCCACAGGTCGAACGCTGGCGTCAGGGCATGACCGGAGAGCCCTTTGTCGATGCCGCGATGCGCGAGATGTATGTGACCGGCAAGATGCACAACCGGGCCCGCATGATCGTGGCCAGCTACCTGACCAAGCATCTTCTGACCCACTGGAAACTGGGGGCCGACTGGTTTGCCGATTGCCTGACCGACTGGGACCCGGCCGCGAATGCGATGGGCTGGCAATGGGTGGCGGGGTCGGGGCCCGATGCGGCACCTTACTTCCGCGTTTTCAACCCCGCGGGGCAG
>JANMJC010000485.1:0-2005 GCA_031371185.1 Paracoccaceae bacterium
CATCCCGAACGTTGGTGAAGAAGCGCTGCGCAACCTCGACGAGGCGGGCATCGTTTACATCGGCGCCGAGGTTCAGCCGGGCGATATCCTCGTTGGAAAGATCACGCCAAAGGGCGAAAGCCCGATGACGCCGGAAGAAAAACTGCTGCGCGCCATCTTTGGCGAAAAGGCATCGGACGTGCGCGACACCTCCTTGCGTCTTCCGCCGGGGGCCTATGGCACGATCGTCGAAGTGCGCGTGTTCAACCGTCACGGCGTGGACAAGGACGAACGCGCCCTGCAGATCGAACGGGAAGCGGTTGAACGTCTGGCGCGCGAGCGCGACGACGAGTTGACCATTCTGGAGCGCAACATCTACTCGCGCCTGAAAGTGCTGATCATGGGCCGCGTGGCCGTGAAAGGCCCCAAGGGAATCAAGACCGGCTCGACGATCGACGACGATCTTCTGGGCACGCTGTCGCGTGGCCAGTGGTGGCAGATGGCCGTCGCCGAGGAAGAGGTTGCCAAGGAAATCGAAGCCCTGCACGACCAGTTCGAAGCGCAGAAACGCGCCCTGGATCACCGGTTCGACGACAAGGTCGAAAAGGTGCGTCGCGGCGACGATCTGCCTCCGGGTGTGATGAAGATGGTCAAGGTCTTTGTCGCGGTGAAGCGCAAGCTGCAGCCGGGTGACAAGATGGCCGGACGTCACGGCAACAAGGGCGTTATCTCAAAGGTCGTTCCGATCGAGGACATGCCGTTCCTGGCCGATGGTACTGCCGTCGATCTGGTGCTGAACCCGTTGGGCGTGCCAAGCCGGATGAACGTCGGTCAGATCCTGGAAACCCACATGGGCTGGGCCGCGCGCGGTCTGGGGATCAAGATCGACGACGCGCTGAAGGCTTACCGCCGCAATGGCGACATGACCCCGGTGCGTGAGGCGGTCCGCTTTGCTTATGGCGACGAGACCTATGAGGAAGCCTTCGCCGACCGCACCGAGGCCGAGTTCCTGGAGCTTGCCGGAAACGTGACCAAGGGCGTGCCGATTGCAACCCCGGTGTTTGACGGGGCCAAGGAATCGGACGTGAACGACGCGCTGACCCGTGCGGGGTTCGACACATCGGGCCAGTCGGTGGTGTTTGATGGCCGCTCGGGCGAGCAGTTCGCCCGCAAGGTCACCGTGGGCGTCAAGTACATGCTGAAACTTCACCACCTGGTGGATGACAAGCTGCACGCGCGCTCGACCGGTCCGTATTCGTTGGTCACGCAGCAGCCGTTGGGCGGTAAAGCCCAGTTCGGCGGCCAGCGTCTTGGCGAGATGGAGGTCTGGGCCCTGGAGGCTTACGGCGCCGCTTACACCCTGCAGGAAATGCTGACGGTGAAATCGGATGACGTCGCGGGCCGCACCAAGGTCTACGAAAGCATCGTCAAAGGCGAGGACAATTTCGAAGCCGGGGTTCCGGAATCGTTCAACGTTCTTGTCAAAGAGGTCCGCGGCCTTGGCCTCAACATGGAACTCCTGGATGCGGAGGAGGAGTGAGGACAAAAATCTTCGAAGATTTTTGCAAATTCCTTCGAAGGAATTTGGCCTCAGCCTTCCCCGCCGCCCCCATTCTTAAGGTGTGAAAATGAACCAGGAACTGTCAACCAACCCGTTCAATCCGGTTGCCCCCGTCAAGACCTTTGACGAAATCAAGATCTCTCTGGCCTCGCCAGAGCGGATCCTGTCGTGGTCCTTTGGCGAGATCAAGAAGCCGGAAACCATCAACTACCGGACCTTCAAACCCGAGCGGGACGGTCTGTTCTGCGCGCGGATCTTTGGCCCGATCAAGGATTACGAATGCCTGTGCGGCAAGTACAAGCGCATGAAGTACCGCGGTGTCGTCTGCGAAAAGTGCGGTGTCGAAGTCACGCTGCAGAAGGTTCGCCGCGAGCGGATGGGCCATATCGAACTGGCCGCTCCGGTCGCGCATATCTGGTTCCTCAAATCGCTGCCCTCGCGCATCGGCCTGATGCTGGACATGAC
>JANMJC010000530.1:0-8084 GCA_031371185.1 Paracoccaceae bacterium
GGTCGAGGGGTTCAGCGAAGCGAAAACGTTGACCACATCGGAAAGCTGCATGACCTGATCCAGCGGCAGATAGGTGATGCCCAGTTCGGCACCAAGAACCGGGTCGGGGGTGCGGGTGTGGCAGATGATCTTCATCCCGAAGGCCCTGGCGCGTCGCGCCGCGGCGCGCCCGATCTGACCCAGACCGATCATGCCGAAGGTCGCGCCCCAGACATCCATCGACCCTTGGGTATCGGCCGCCCACCGCCCGGCGCGAATGGCGATGTCGCCCCGGCGGATCTGGCGGGCAAGGGCCAGCATCAGGCCGAAGGAAAACTCGGCGCATTGTTCGGCATTCACGCCCTTGCAGTTGGTGACGGCGATGCCGCGGGCCGTCGCGCTGACCAGATCCACATTGTCCGTGCCCGAGGTATGCAGCGCGATCACCCGCAGCTTGGGGGCAAGGGCAAGGGCGTCGGCGTCGCAGCCCATGACGCGGCCCATCACGATGGCATCGACCGTGGCAAGGTCGGCCAGACCACGCGCCTTGATCACGGGCAAGGGGATCAGGTCGTCGATCCGGCTGATCCTGTGACCCGAGGTTTCCAGTGCCGCGACCGCCCTGGGCAGGGTGTGCAGGCTGTCCGAGACGACCAGAACATGGGCCGGTGTCACGCTGGCACCCTTCGAACATTCGCGCCGTCCGCGCCGAAGACATGGCCGCGGGCCAGGTCCGGCGTCAACCAGACGGCGGCACCTGCCGTCAGCGCTAGGCGGTCCTTGGTCACGACGGTCAGGCGCTGGCCCGCAGTGGTGGCGAACAGCATGGTTTCGCTGCCTGTCGCCTCCACCGAGGTGACCGTCGCGGCAAAGGCGCCCGGGCCGGGCTGTTCCGCCACGGCGATATGATCGGGGCGCAGGCCCAGGGTCATGCTTGACGTGGCGCTGACATTGGCCGGCAAGGGCACGGAAAAATCGGGCAGAAGGCGCAATTGCCCCGCCTCGAGCGTTCCTGCCAGCATGTTCATCGACGGCGAGCCGATGAAGGTCGCGACAAAGCTGTTGGCGGGGCAATCGTACAATTCCAGCGGAGTGCCGACCTGTTCGACCCGCCCATCCCGCAGCACGACGATGCGGTCGGCCATGGTCATGGCCTCGATCTGATCATGGGTGACATAGATCGTGGTCACGCCCAGCCGCTTTTGCAGTTCCCGGATTTCGCTGCGCATCTGCACCCGCAGCTTGGCGTCCAGATTGCTGAGCGGTTCGTCAAACAGGAACACCGAAGGGTTGCGCACGATGGCGCGGCCCGTCGCCACGCGCTGGCGCTGACCACCCGAAAGCTCTTTGGGGTAGCGGTGCAGGTAGTCGGTCAGCCCCAACGATTCGGCCGTGCCATGGACGATGCGGCGGATTTCATCCTTGGGCACACCGGCGAGTTTCAACGAAAACCCCATGTTCCGTTCGACCGTGAAATGCGGGTACAGCGCATAGTTCTGGAAGACCATGGCAATGTCGCGGTCCTTGGGCGGGACATGGGTGATGTCCTGATCGTTCAACAGGATCTCGCCCGCCGTCACCTCTTCCAGCCCGGCAACCATCCGCAACAGCGTGGATTTTCCGCAGCCCGAGGGGCCTACCAGAACGACGAATTCGCCATCGCCGATCGTGACGTCGATCCCCTTGATGATCTCGACGGCACCAAAGCCCTTGCACACGCCCCTCAGCCTGACCGAACCCATTCCTGCGCCTCTCGTGTTTCAGCCACGGGCCTTGCCCATGGATCAGACTAGCGGGCGAAATGCTCAAAAGCGAGCAAATAAATGTTGGCATTTGCGTCTTTCCTGTTAGACTTTCGGTCAAGAGCACTAAATCCGGGCCAGCACCGGCCCCCTAATCCATGGGAGATGCGCATGTCTGTTTTCGGAAAAAAGAGTTCGATCTTTGCTGCTCTGGCAACCACGACGGCGCTGGCGGGCGCGGCCTGGGCGCAGGATGCCAAGACGATCACCATCGCGACCCATTACAATGACGAACAGATGGCGCCGCTGACCGAATGTTTCCGCGCCTATGAGGCCGCCCATTCCGACATCAAGATCGTGTTTCAGCAGGCGGCCTATGGTGATTTCCTGCAAACCATCCTGACCAGCCGCGTCGGCGGCACCTCGCCCGACATCTACAACATCTATTCGATCTGGGCGCCGCAACTGGCATCCGCCGGCACCTTGTCGACACCGCCTGCGGAAATTCAGGACTGGATCAAGGGCGCATACGGCGCGGGCACCGTGGGCGCGGCCACGATCGGGGGGACCCTTTGGGGAATTCCAACCGAATTGTCGGTCTATGACCTGATCTACAACAAGAAGATCCTTGCCGAAGCCGGGTTCGACGCACCGCCCAAGACCTGGGACGAATTGCACGACATGGCCGCCAAGATCACCAAGAAGAACGACCAGGGCGTGATCGAGACCGCCGGCTATGTCTATGGTCCCAGTGTTTCGAACGCCGTCCATGTGTTCTACAGCCAGATGTATGCCGCCGGTGTGGCGCCCTTCTCGGAAGATGGAAGGACCACGAATTTCACCTCGCCCGAGGCGATCAAGATCCTGGAGCGGCAGGCGGCGCTGTTTTCGGAAGGCATCACTTCCAACACCAACACCGTCGATGACATGGCGGGTGGCAAGGCCGGCATGGCGATCATGGCAAACTGGAACAAGTTTGATTTCCAGACCGCCTTTGGCGACGAATTCGAAAACACGATCGGGGTGGAGCCTGTCCCCAATGATGGCGGCCCGGCGGGAACGATGCTCTACACCTTCTTCTGGGCGGTCGACAGCACCTCCAAGGTGCAGGCCGAAAGCTGGGACCTGCTGAAGTGGCTGAACACCGCGCAGGACGGCAAGCCCCTGTCCTGCACAGGTGATGCGATGAACAAGCTGGGCGCGTTCTCGGGCAATCTTGCCGACCTTGCGGCGATGGATGTGACCGACAGCTTCAGCGTGCCCTTCGTCGAAGCGGTGAAAAGCGGCGCGGCCAAGACCCAGCCGAACATCTGGCAGGCGTCCGAAGTCGAGCGTGTCCTGCGGGGCTATATCGAACAGGTCTGGGCCGGCACGATGACGGCGACGGATGCGATGGCCGCGGCGGATGCCGAAATCACCGCGGTTCTTGCCGAACAGCCGTAAGATGATAGCAAGGGGTGGCGGCGCCTGCGAAAGGCCAAAAGCATGAACACTGCCACCCCACCTGGCCGTAACCCTTCCCGTCAGGTCAGCCTTCTTGGCTGGCTTGGCAGCAAAAGCGCCGCGCCATGGATATTCCTGGCGCCGGTGCTGATCTTCGCGGTGGTGTTCTTCATCCTGCCGCTGATCTTCGCCTTCTACATCTCGCTGACCAAATGGGACAGTCTCAGCCCGCCGAAATGGGTGGGACTGGACAATTACACCTATGTGCTCAGCGTTGATCCGGTATTCTGGCAGACCTTCTGGAACACGCTGTACTTTGCCTTCGGGTCGATCGTGCTTGGCGTCCCGCTGGCCGTGGCACTGGCCTACGCTTTCAGCAGGTCGCGCTGGCAGGGGCTGTGGCGATCGATCTACTGGCTGCCGATGATCACAAATGTCGTCGCCGTGGCCTATATCTGGTCCTTCGTGCTGGACGACCGTTGGGGGTTGATGAACCGCACGCTCGGGTTTCTTGGCCTGGGCGCGCCGGGCTGGCTGTCCAACCCCGGCATTGCCATGACCTCGGTCATCCTGATCTTTGTCTGGATGCAGCTGGGGCAGAACATGCTGTTGTTTTCGGCCGGGTTGTCGGACATCGACGAAAGCTATTACGAGGCCGCAAGGCTGGACGGCGCGAACGGGCTTCAGGTGTTCTTCCAGATTACCCTGCCGTTGCTGATGCCGACCACCCTCTTCGTGCTGATCACCAATTTCATCGCGGGCCTCAGTTATTTCGCGCTGATGCTGTCCATCTCCGATGGCACGGGCGGGCCGATGCGGTCCACCACGGTGACCGGGCTTTACATGTATCAGGTCGCCTTCAGCGATCTGCGCCTTGGCCGGGCCAGCGCCATGGCCTATGTGCTGGCGGCGGTCATCCTTGGGATCACGCTGATCCAGCTTCGCCTGTTTCGCCGTGGCGGCGTGGAGGCGCACTGATGGCAATTGTCCGGGACAGAAGTCGGCTGGCGGTTGCGGGGACGGTGGCGAAATACGTCATACTGGTGCTGGGTGCCGTGCTGATGCTGGCGCCCTTCTTCGACATGTTCATCGGCGCCCTGCGCACCCCGTCCGAGCGTCTGGCCATGCCCCCGCCCTATTGGCCCGGCGATCCGCAATGGATCAATTACCTGCGGGTCTTCACCGAACTGCCGATGGGCACCTGGCTGTTCAACAGCTTTTACACCACCTTTTTCATCACCTTCCTGCAACTGATGACCTCGGCCATGGCCGGATTCGCGCTGGCCAAATACCGGTTCCGGGGGCGCGACACCCTGTTCCGCGCGGTGCTGGGCGCTCAGGTGTTTCCGTTCTTTCTGTTCTTGATCCCGGTGTTCTTCATCCTGCGCTATTTCCCGCTAGCCGGTGGCAATGATCTGCTTGGCCAGGGCGGGTTCGGCTTTCTGAACAGCTATACCGCCATCATCCTGCCCTTTGCCGTGACATGGTATGGCATCTTCCTGATGCGCCAGTTCTTCATGGGGGTGCCGGACGAGTTGATGGACGCCGCCCGGTTGGACGGCTGCAACGAGTTTCGCATCTTCTTCCAGATCGCCCTGCCTCTGGTGCTGCCGGGTCTGGTCACCCTTGGCATCTTCATCTTCGTCTACCAGTGGAACGAGGTGATCTGGACGATGACCGTCACCCGCTCGGCACCCGATCTGCAAACCGTCCCGGTGGGGATCTACCTTCTGCGCGGGGCCTTCATCGACCAAAGCACCCGGTCCTTGCAGCAGGCGGCGCTGGCGGTTTCGATTGCCCCGGTGATCGTGGTCTTCCTTTTCCTGCAGCGCTATTACATCCGCGGGCTGACGGCGGGTGCCGTAAAGGGATGACCATGCGGATCGACGACGCCTATCTTGACGCTTTCGAGGATGACATGGTGCGCCTGTCGCGCCGCCCCTATGCGGTGACCGGCGTGCCGATGTATCTGGTGCCCGAGGATCTGACCGGGCAGAACCCCGACCCCGCACCCGATCCCGAGGGTATGGCGCTGGCAGAGGAATTCGAGGCGGTCTGCGCCGCGCTCGCCCTTCGCAATGGCCCGCTGACCAGCATCGACATTTCGCGGATCCTCGAAGTTCTGGCTGACCGCCATTTCCTTGACGTTCCGTTTTCATCGCTGGCGGGCGGTGCGGCATGATCCGGTTGCCCCGCTCTCCCACCCAGACGGCGGCCGAACTGGCGCGGGGTCTGCGCTCGGGCCGGGTGTTCCGGCTGATCAATTTTCACGCAACCCCCTCGACCCGCCGCGATGAGTACCGCCGCGAGATTGCGGCCTGCGCGGGGCATTTCAGCAGCCTGTCGGCCGCAGCGCTGGACCGCGTGATGTCGGGCGGCGCGATGCCGGAAAAGCCGATGCTTCTGCCCATCCTGTTCGAAGGGTTCCGTGACAATCACGATGTCATCCTGCCCCTTCTTGAAGAATATGGCTTCAAGGCCTGGTTCTTTGTGCCCTCGCATTTTCTGAATGTTCCGGCGCGGCACCAGCGCATCTTTGCGGCGCGGCATTCGCTGGAATACGGGCCGGACGAATATGCGGGCGACCGGATCGCCCTGAACTGGACGGAACTGCGCGCGGCTCATGACCGGGGGCACCTGGTGGCCTGCCATTCCCGCAACCATACGGCCCTGCATCCCGACACGCCCGATGACGTGCTGCAGGACGAGATCGTGGTCGCCAAGGAAGAACTGCAGCAGGGTCTGGGGGCAAAGGTCGATACCTTCTGTTACCTCTACGGCGCCGAGTACGGGTTGAACCCGCGCGCCGACGCGCTGTTGATGCAGTCGGGGTTCCGCTATCTGTTCTCAAACTTCCGCCTGCAGAAGCTGCAATGACCCCGCGCCTGCGGGTGGTGAACTATCACCTGACCCCGGCGACCCGCGCCGATGCCTTCGACCGCGAATTCGCCGCACTGGCCGCCCGATATGCGCCGGTCGGCCAGGATGATCTGGCAGAATATCTGGCAACCGGGCGCTGGCCGACAGCGAAACCGGGGGTCCTTCCGGTGTTCTACAATGGCTATCGCAACAATTACGACGTGGCCCGGCCCTTGCTGGACAAGCACGGTCTGGTGGGCTGGTTCATGGCGGTGACGGGCTTTACCGCCTGCCCGCCTTCCAGGCAAAGGGCCTTTGCCAATCGGCATTCCCTGTCTCTGGCAGGCGAAGAATACCCCGATGGCCGCCACGCCCTGTCCTGGGACGAGTTGCGCGTGCTGGACCGGACCCATGTGGTCGCCAGCCACACGCGCAGCCACAGCCGGGTTTCGCAGGAGCATCCGGTGCGGCTGAGGGACGAGATTGTCGGACCGCAAGAAGACTTTGCCCGCGAACTGGGCCACCCGGTGCGCGCCTTTGCCTGGCTTTTCGGCGGCCGTTACGGCGAAAATCCGGCGGCCGACGCGATGGTGGACCTTGCGGGCTATGAATTCCTGTTCTCGAACCTTGCCCTGCAGCGTCTGCCCGCCGTCAGACCCCGATGATCAGCAGGCGGCTATCCACCAGCGCGCGAAGCGGTACCGCTTCGGCCAGCGCCACTGTCTGGCCTTCGGCAACCCTGCCCCCCGCCCCCTCCAGCGACCCTTGGATGACAAACACCAAGGTCTCGCCGCCCGGACCCGGGTCAATCCATTCCCCGGCAGCGGCCGAAACCAGCCGGTAGCGCAGATGTTCGGCCAGCCCCTCGCCGTCGGTTTCCGTCAGGCCCCGCGTCGCCATGCAGCCCTGTGCTGCGGCCCGGGCATAGGCCACGGTGACCGGGCCAAGGGGTGTCAGCACATAGGAATGGTCCGGCGGCATGTAAATCGCGCGCAACGGCCCCTCTGCTGAAACCCGGCCTGAAAAGGGATGCGCGCCCGCGATCTGCAGGTCAAACGCGCCCGACAGCGGCAGGATAAAGACCTCGTCAACCTCGCTGTCGCCATGGATGGCCGGCCCCGGCACAAAGCGGTAAATGCGCAATGATTTCAGGCCTTGAAAACCGGTCTTGCCCTGATCAATGTCGACCGGGCGCGGACAGGGCCCGACACCGGGCAGGTCGATCATGCGGGCGGGGTCGGCGTCGATGATCTGCATCGGGTCACGCCACCTGCGGCAGATGTTCGCGGTGGCCGGCGATCAGATCATCGGCCAGCGCCCGCGCCAGATCGGGGGTCCCGACCGTGCCATCGGCCAAAAGCGCCTCGATCATCAAAGCGCGCGAGCCCTGGACGGCGGCATCGACGGTGATTTCGATCGCCGCGATCTTGGCGTTCAGCTTGGCCACCAGCGCGCCAGGCAGCGGATCCGCAATCAAGGCCGCAAAACCGCCCGCCACGGCCGCCGCATTGCATTCGACCACCGCCCCTTTTGGCAGATAGGGTGCCTGACCCTCGTTGGGCAGGTTCACCGAAAAGACGGCGCGGCGGTCGTACAGCAGCGCGTGCATGATGGCCAGCAGTTGCTCGCTTTCGCCGGGGACGTTTTCGTAATAGCTTTTCGGCAGCGGGTCGGGCGAATTGGCGATGGCCAGCATCTCGTCATACCAGGTGTCGCCAAGCGCGATGCGGGCGTCGATGGGAAAGGCGTCGCGCCCCAGAACATGGGTGCCGCAATAGGCCCCCCCCGGGAAGCGTTCGGGATAGAACTCGACCGCGTGGCGGTCCATCGCGCAGGGAAAAACCGAATACTGCCGGAAAATGCCCCAGCTGAACGGATCGTCCGACCAGCGCGGGGCGCGACCCTGCACGATGTTGTCCCATCCGTCCCGCGCCGCAATCTCGGCCGAAACCTCGGAGGCCTGTTCGTCCAGCTTCGCCTGCAGCATCGGGATCGCGTCCTGCCCTTTGTGGCGCAACCGGGTCAGAAATGTCAGATGGTTCAGGCCGATGCCAAAAGAGG
>JANMJC010000533.1:0-2076 GCA_031371185.1 Paracoccaceae bacterium
CCCTTGGGCTTCGTGCCCACTCCCAGCGGGTCATAGTCCTGATCGAACATGCGCTGGCCGGGCACGTAGTCGCGGATTTGCAGGCCGTCCTGCCATTGCGCCTCGGTGATGAGGCCCGCGTCGTATTTCTTCTGCCACAGGGCTTCCGCCCAATCGTGCACCATTCCGGCGGCCAGCATGAACTGCGGATGCGCGGCTTCCATCTCGGCCACATTGAGTACGTGATCGTCCTTGGTGAGTTTGTCGGGCGGGTTTGGAATCTTTCCCTGGTCGAAGCGATCCCATTCACCAAGCGCGCGCCTTGACCAGAGATATCCGCCAAACCGCGTGGCCATTTCCGTGTCCCACCTGGCAAGGGTGTTGGGACGTCCCATGGCCAGAATGATGGCATCGCGAAGCGAAGCGGATGCGGGCTTGGTGTCGCGATAGGGGTGAACTCCGTGGGTAATGTCGACATGGCCGGTATTCCAGGCGCCACGCGACATGCGGGCGAGCTTGTAGGGGTCGCCGTCGACTTTGAGATCAAATGGCTTGCCCGTCTTGTCGCGCACCATGCGGGCGAGGAACCGGGTGGCGCGGCTTAGAGGATGCAAGTCATCCCAAATTTGCGCATAGGCCCGGCTCAGGTAGTCGGCGACCGTGTGTCCAAGCCCATGCCGGTCCAGTTCCTTGCGCGCCTTTGCAACGGCACCGGTTTCCCTTGACGATACGATGGTTGAAACAACCGCTACGGTCGAGGGTTGGTCGAGCCATGCCCGGTAAGCCGATGCGGCATCATCAATCGCCTTGCCCAGCTTGGAAAACTCGGCTTGCGAAAGCAAGGAGCGGAGGGCAGCATCAAACTTGGGTGCATGCGATGCCGCATAGCGGGGATTGGTCAGCATGAGGCGGACGAATTCGGCAAAGCCTTCCTCAAGTTCAGTGCCCTTTTTCGCCCCGGCGTAGGCCATGGGTTTCAACTCAGCCGAATGGGCCTGCATCAACGCCTTGACGGATGCTCCGATGGCGTCCTCAAGGTGGTGGCCGAGCTCATGGCTCAGGACGTCGAAGTCATCAGGCTTGCGAACGCGGATGACGCCCGATTGCGTCTTGTAGATTCCAAGCGCCTTTGGATTGCTGATGCGCCCCTGCCGCACCACGCCTTCAAGCGCATCGACCAGGGCGTTCGAGATGTTCATGAGACGCACGAGCACTAGAGGCTGACTGACTGTTCCGGTGCCGCCCTGGTTGCGTGTGGGTGCCGCCTGGAGGGCGCCCCTGGGCCTCGAAAACATTTCCGCCTGCTTGTGGGCATCGCCGAAAAGACCGGTCTCCATGCCCTGCTGCGAGGCCGTGGGGCGCATTGGAGCGTCGGCGCCACGCTGGGCCATGACGGCATCGGGAGCCTTCTCGGCGCCCGGTAGAACAATCTGTGGCTTGCCGTCGGCGCCCGGTTCTACTCCTTGCTGTTGAGGGCCTTCATCACGTCCTCCTGGCTCATGCCTGCTTCCATTGCCGTCTTGATCCAGCGATCGGTTGCTGCCATCTCCACGCCCTTCCGGAAGCTCTCGGCCAGCCTCTCGGCGGACAGCATCGAGAAATCCTGCGAGGGCTTGAGACCTGGGCTTGCCGTCCTTGATGTCTCTTGCGGCTTGGGCGAGAGCGTCGGCAATGGGTCCGGCCCGTCTTGCGAGCCTCTGGATTTGGGCGAGGATGAGTTCATCATCAGCAAGTCTCTCCGTGTTCGCGCCCGTCGCCAGCACATTGCCGGCATCTGTCAGGCGGCTTTCCTCGCGTACCAATGTCTTGAACGCCGAACGGTCCTGCCTGACCTGCTTGGCAGAGCCAGCAAGGACAGCAGCGCGCTCCTTGTACAGGATTTGGGTTTCCTGCGCAGTTCCAAACATATCCTCCATGGTGGCCTGCACCTGCGGCGCGTCCATGGCATCGCGGATCATGCTTTCGGCCTCTACGACACTGGCCGGATCATTGCCGGCCAGAACCTTGATCAAGCTTTCGTGTATATCGGGGCGATCTGAGGCAATTTTGCCGACAAGTGCCGCGTAATTTTCTGGAACGACACCGTTGACCACCATG
>JANMJC010000550.1:0-2050 GCA_031371185.1 Paracoccaceae bacterium
AGAGCCATCGGGGTAACCATGGCCCTGCACATTTGCGAACACCCTTCGATTTGAGATCGCCCCGAGGGCAAGATCAAAGTCGTAGGCATAGATCGTACCGGCCAGGGTGTCGGCAAAGTACATCGTCTTCGCGTCAGGCGACCAGGCGGTGGAATTCGAAATGCCGATTTGCCCGTCCATTCGCACCGGGACAAGATCCGCGCCAACCTTGTACAGGTTCCCGGTGCTTTCCGGGACATCGAGATAGCTGTTATCGGGGCCGATGTTGTTCAGCATCGTCCCGAACCAGAACCGGCCGGACGCATCGGTTGCACCGTCATTCGACCGGTTCAAGGGCTGGTCAGCTTCCGGGGACGCAATGCGCTTCAAGCTGCCATCTTTTGGGTCAAACACATTCAGGCCATGATGCGACGCAACCAAAAGCCGGCCATCGCGCCGCTTGCTAAGTGACATGACCATTTCGGGCATCACCCATGTGTCATGGGCGCCGGTTCCAGGGTTCAGCCGATGAATCGCAGAAGGTCTGGGCACGTCAACCCACCACAGAACGCCTTCGACGGCATCCCAGATAACCCCTTCGCCGAGCTTGTCTTGAACATCCAGCGCGCAGACGACTTCAGGCATGTTGTCCTCCAATCCGTTCCGGCCGGCCTGATTTTGCCGACGCATGCATGGCTGCGACCACTTCGACAGCCCGGGCACCGCATTCTGGCGGACCACAGTTTTCAACAGCTTCGCCCGCGCACAGCGCGATGAAGCGATCCACGGGTTCAAGGCATTCATAGGCGCCAGCGCCTGGCGCAAGCGGTACATCTTCTATCATCCCATCATGCCGCCGCAGGGTCAGCCGCGCTGGATCGACGGCAAGGCTGATCACTCCTTCGGTGCCGTAGAAGTCCAGGGTCAGATCGAAGGGGCTTCCCGATGGAAGTGTCGCAGCCCCGGACAGGGCCCCGGTTGCCCCATTGGAGAAGCGCAGGGCGACCGAGTTGAACAAATCGCTGCCTTGGTCGTAGTTTCCCGTGATGCCATAGGCTTCGATCGGCTTCAGATCGGTCAAATAGAACAAGGCGCCAAGCAAATGGATCAGTTGCCCCCAGCCATAGCCGCCCGTTACAGGATCAGCCCACATTGCCGGGTCGGGTTGAAACATCTCGGCCTCGGTGCCGACATAGCGATGCCCTCGCAACAAATCGCCCATCGGCGAGGCCATCCGGCCAGCAACATGCTGAATCTGGCCGATGCGGCCTTGCGAAATCCAACGGCGCGCCTGTGCCAGGAATGGCTTGAAATTCCAGCCAAAAGGGATCAGCGCATGTACATCGCGTGCACGTGCGGCGGCAACGACTGCCCGCGCTTCTGATGGATCGACGGCCATGGGCTTCTCGATCAGGACATGGATGCCACGTTCTATTGCAGCCAGTGCCTGAACGGCGTGCAGCCGGTGCGGGGTCGAAATGACCAGGCCGTCCATCGGAACCTCGTCCAGCATCCTCAGAAAGTCCTCTGTCGCGTAGTCAAACCCAAAGTGATCCTTCACTTTCCGCAATTCGGCCGCACCCAAACGGCAAACCCCGGCCAGTCGTGCTCGCGGATCCGCCTTGATCCGCGGGATATGATTGGACACTGCCCACCACCCCGCGCCGACAAAACCTATCCGAACCGGCCCGGTCATCGACGCGCCCCCGTGCGGAATTCCATGATCATCACCGCGGCCAGCAGCAGAGAGCCCTTGGCGACAAGTTGATAGAAATTCGGGACCATCATGAGCAGCATGCCGTTGTTCAGCGTGCCGATGATAAGCACGCCCAGGATCGTCCCAATGATCGTGCCGCGCCCCCCTGCCATCGCGCATCCGCCAAGAAATGCGGCTGTGATCGCCTCCAACTCCAGACCAGCCGAACCAGAAGACGGCTGACCCGAGGTGGAGCGCGCCGTCAGAAGAACCGCCGCAATGCCGCAGACGATCCCGGTCAGGACATAGACGCCGATCCTGTACCGTTCGATGCGGATCCCGGCAAGGCGTGCGGCATTCGGATTGCCGCCAATG
>JANMJC010000181.1:0-5078 GCA_031371185.1 Paracoccaceae bacterium
ACCCGCGTCAGCCCGAGGCGGCAGCCCTGTGCGCCTTGATCACCGCCACCTGCCCGGGCCTGCACGCGGGGATCAAGTGGAACGCGCCGTCTTACGGATGGCCGGGACAGGACGATGGACTGACCCTGCGCCTGCATCCCGCGCCGGCGTTTCAACTTGTGCTGCACCGGGGGGCGAAGCCCTTGGCAAGCCCTCCGGCCCGCCCTGATGTTCCCAAGGGGCTGGTGGTGTGGAAGGATGCGCAGCGCGGCGTGGTCGATTTCGCCGGGCGCCCGCTGTCAGAAATCGAAGCTGAACTTGGCGATCTGATCCGGGGCTGGATGGTTTCTACGCTTTGAAGGCCGACTGACACCGGCAGAAGCGCCCCGGACCGATCTGAAAACGCTCTGGGAGAGCGTTTTTCGGTCCGTTGGCCGAAGGCCAAGGGGTTTGAAGCAGGCCAAAGGGTCGGGCGAATTGGAACGCGCCTGACTGGCGGGTGCGTCTTGACACGCCTGCCGGGGGCAGGCAGGCGCGGTCCAATTCGATTGAAATCAGATTGGACAGGAAACAACAGTCAAAGCCCTAACCCTTCGCCCGCGCCTGTTGCACCAGCGATGCGGTATAGATCGCCAGCGCCGCCCAGATCATCGGAAAGGCGATTTGGTGAGCGCGGTCGAAATCCTCGCCGAACCAGAAGACGGCGGTCAAAAAGATCATCGTGGGGGCGATGTACTGCAAGATGCCGATGGTCGACAACCGCAACCGCTTGGCCGCATTGGCATAGATCATCAAGGGCCCGGCCGTCACCAGCCCCAGCCCGACCAGCAACAGATCGTCGCGCATCGATCCCGACAGGAACACCGCCGTACCCTGCATCTGCGCCCAAAGCGCATAGGCGGCAGCGGCCGGGAACAGGATCAGGACCTCGAGCGCGAAACCCTGATTGGCCCCAAGCGGCAGCTGCTTCTTGAAATAGGCGTAGATCCCCCAGGTAAGCGTCAGTCCCAGGGCCACGAAGGGCACCCGGCCCGCCTCGTAGGTCAGAACACCCACGGCGAGTGCCGCCAGCGCGATCGCCAGTTTTTGCGCCACCGACAGCTTTTCGCCCAACAGAACCGCGCCCAGAAAGATGCTGAACAGCGGGTTGATGTAATAGCCCAGGGCCGCCTCCAGCGCATGGCCGGTCTGGATCGACCAGACATAGATGCCCCAGTTGACCGAAATCAGCGCCGCTGTCATCGCGGCCATGCCCAGAAGGCGGGGCGAGCGCCAGGCCGCGCGCAGATCGGCACCGCGCCGCAGAACCGCCAGCACCAGAAGCGACACCGGCACCGACCAGATCACGCGGTGGGCCAGAACCTCGATGGTGGGGACATGGGCCAAAAGCTTCATGTAGACCGGCAGGAACCCCCACAGCAGATAGGCGGTCAACGCAAAGCCGAATCCGGCGGCGCTGTCTTCGTTCCTGGGCTTTGCGGGGCTGTTCATGGGGCGGCTGATACGTCAGCATGGGCCTAAGCGCCAATCCAATCTTGTGCCCGGAACAATCGCAGCGCCGTCGCGCTGCGGGTGACGGGTCAGAACGGACGCCGCGCCAGATAGGCGCGGGTATGGGCCCCATAGCCGGCCGCCGTCATCCGCAACTGCGTGCGCACCGCGTCGTGCAGCGTGGGCAGCTTGTGGAACGGCACCGCCGGATAGCAATGATGCTCGGCGTGGTAGGGCATGTTCCATGCCAGAAAGCGCACAAGCCGCAAGGTCAGCGTGGTGCGCGAGTTTTCCAGCATGTTGGCGACCTGCGGGCAATCGCCGTGCTCGGCGAGCAGGTAGATCCGCAGGAAGGGCTGACCCAGAAGCACCGGCAGGGCCCACAGCCACAAGACGGCGGGCGACAGGAGAAGACTGCTGCATGCCAGCGCGTAAAGCACCAGCATGGTCCGCGCCTCGGCCCGGATGCGGGGCAGGGCGGCTACGGGGATGTAGCGGGCATCGGTAGAGCGTCCGAGTGCAAGGGCCAGGACCAGCCGGATCTGCCCCGCCCAATAGGGCAGACCCGAGACATGCCATGCCCAGGCACGGCGGGTCTGCGGCCCGGGGTGGTCAAGCTCGGGGTCCTGCCCGGGCAGGTTGGTGTATTTGTGATGCGCCAGGTGGAAATACCGAAACCAGGTGAAGGGCAGGATCAGCACCAGACCGGCAAGGCGGCCGGTGACCTCGTTCAGGGCGGGACTGGCAAAGGGGGTCTTGTGGGTCGCTTCATGCTCCAGCGTGAACAGGAACACCAATAGCACCCCGTGAACCGGCAGGGCCAGCCACCACAGGGGCGGCGCGGTCAGGATCACCGCCGAGGTTGCCGCGATCGCCGCCAGATTAAGGGCCAGATGCCGCAGCCCCGCCGCATCCGAAGTCTGCGTCAGATCGGCCCGCAGCTTGGGCGGCAGGGACTGCATCAGGCTCTTGTGGTCCATGGGCAAGAGTTCTGGCGCGTTCGGGACCAAAGGGCAAGGCGGCAGAGGGCGGGTGCCCTCGCATCCGGCAGGGTAAGGACGCCCGGCGTTGGCCGCCTGTGCGTGCAAAACAGGTCCAATGCAGAGCGTTTACAAAAGCCCATGAGGTGGTGCCGGAAATGCCCCGCAATCGAGCGCCCGCGCGTCGAGAGCGATCAGATGTACCGGGTCCGCACCCCCGACAAGGGCCAGCGCCCGCCCCCGGGCCACAAAGCGGATCGTGCGCGAACAGCCTCGGCCATTGCGGGCGCGAACCGGACAGTCTTCAAACTTCAGGGGCAGGTCGGCCGCTCTGCGCGGGTCTTGCGCGCCCTGTCAGTCCGGAATCTCAAACCCCGGGGCCGCCAACTCGAAGCCTTCGAACCGGAACCCCGGGCTGACGGTGCAAGAGACCAGCGTGAAATCGCCGGTGGTTTCGGCCGCCTGCCACTGACCGGCGGGCACCACGGCCTGCGGGCTTTGCCCGGCCAGAACCTGCGGCCCCACGACAAGGTGCCGGGTCGGCCCTGCCAGGGTTTGCGCCAGCGACAGGGTCAGGGGCGCGCCGGCGTGGTACAGCCAGATCTCGTCGGCATCGACGCGGTGCCAATGACTGCGCTCGCCCGCTTTCAGCAGGAAATGGATCGCGGTGCCACTGGCGCGACCCGCGATCAGCGGTCCGGCCCAGGTCTGGCGATACCAGCCGCCTTCGGGATGAGGTTGCAGCCCCAGATGGGCGATGATGGCCTGGGCAGTCATGTGTCCCCCTTGCAGAACCGATGCCCAGAATGCCATTCCTTGATCCCATGACAAGTCGCATCCTTATCCTTGGCGCGGGGCTGATCGGGGCGGGGCTGGCCTACGAACTGTCCTGCCGGCGCGCGCGCGTGACGGTGATCGAGGCGGCCCTGCCCGCAGGCGGCGCTTCGGGGCGGTCGTTCGGCTGGATCAACGCCAGCTTTTCCCTGAACCCGGCGCATTTTCGGGCGCGGTTGGCGGCGATGGCCCTGCACCGGCGCTGGCAGGGCGATCTGGGCTTTGACGGCTACCGGGCGCAGGGCTGCCTGTGGTGGGAAGAGACCGGAGCAGCGTTTGACGCGCTGGCCCGCGATCTGTCGGGGCAGGGCTATCCCCTGCGCGAGGTGAGCAGGGCCGGGATCGTGCAGCGTGAACCCGCGCTGAGACGCCCGCCGCCCCGCGCCCTTCTGTTCGACGCCGAGGCCAGCGTCGATGCAGCCGATCTGACGCGCCACCTGCTGGCGGCCGCCTGCGCGCGCGGGGCCGAGGTTTTGCAGGGTTGTGGCGCGGCACGGGTGATCCATGGCCCTGGCGGCGTCAGCGGGGTTGGCACGCTGCAGGGTCTGATCGCGGCGGATCAGGTCATTCTCGCGACCGGCACCGGCACGCCCGCGACCTTGGGCGACGCGGGGATCGGGTTTGCCATGCTGCACCGCCCCGGAGCCATCTTGCGCACCCGGCCCGTGGCACTGCGGATCAATCACATCCTCGCCAGCCCAAAGCAAGAACTGCGTCAGGACGCGACCGGGGCGATTGTGGCCCCCGCCGCAGAATTGCATCAGCAAAGTGCCGAGGAAACCCTTGGCCGCCCGGACCGCATGGCACAGGCCACCCTGGCCCGGCTGGCCGACCTTTTGGGGCAGGAGCTGCAGTTTGACAGCCTGACCTTGGCGCAGCGTCCGGTGCCGGGCGACGGTCTGCCCTGTGTCGGGGCGGTGCCGGGCGTGCCCGGCCTTTACATGGCCGTGCTGCATTCGGGGGTGACCCTCGCGCCCCTGGTCGCGGCATCGTTGGCGCGGCAGGTGCTGGGGCGGGCCCCGCTTTCCGAACTGGCGGGGTTTTCGCCCGACCGGCTGATCCGGCGCGCCCCATGAAAAAACCCGCGCAAAGGCGGGTTTGATCCGTCGTCAAAGGCGCGACCCTTTGCGCCCCGTCAGGCCCGCAGGATCGACCGCCCGGCGAATTCGGCCGTGGCCCCCAGCATTTCCTCGATCCGGATCAACTGGTTGTACTTGGCCAGCCGGTCCGAGCGCGACAGCGATCCGGTCTTGATCTGGCCGCAGTTGGTGGCGACCGCCAGATCGGCAATCGTGGCATCCTCGGTTTCGCCCGAGCGGTGGCTCATCACATTGGTATAGCGCGCGCGATGCGCCATTTCGACGGCCTCCAGCGTTTCGGTCAGGGTGCCGATCTGGTTGACCTTGACCAGCATGGAATTGGCGCAGCCCTTGGCGATCCCCTCGGCCAGACGGCGCGGGTTGGTCACGAACAGATCGTCGCCCACAAGCTGGATTTTCGCCCCCAGACGGTCGGTCAGCATCTTCCAGCCTTCCCAGTCGTCTTCCGAACAGCCATCCTCGATCGAGATGATCGGGTAGTCGGCGGCAAGCCCGGCCAGAAAATCGACATTCTGTTCGATGGACAGCGTCTTGCCCTCGCCCTTCATCTCGTACTTGCCGCCCTTGAAATATTCGGTGGCGGCGCAGTCGAGTGCCAGATAGATGTCCTCGCCCGGTTTGTAACCGGCCTTTTCGATGGATTTCAGTATGAAATCAAGTGCATCGCGGGCAGAATTCAAGTTGGGGGCAAAGC
>JANMJC010000186.1:0-4408 GCA_031371185.1 Paracoccaceae bacterium
GCCATCCGCGCCCGGATCGTTTCGCAAGCCGCCTGCGCTGCCATGCCGTTCAGATCCGACCCCGAAGAGGCCGCCGTCGCAGAGGTGTTTGGCACCTTGCCGGTGTCGGTGGCGGTGATCTTGATCACCGAGGTGTCGACCCCGAACACCGAAGCCGCCGCCTGCGCGACCTTCTGGTTCAGGCCCTGTCCCATCTCGGTGCCGCCATGGTTCAGATGAACCGAGCCGTCCTGATAGACATGCACCAAAGCGCCCGCCTGATTGAGATGGGTCAGGGTGAACGAGATGCCGAATTTGACCGGAGTCAACGCGATCCCGCGCTTCAGGATCGGATTTTTCGCATTCCACACCGCTATATCGGCTTTGCGCGCCCGATAATCGCTGGTTTTCTCCAACTCGGCCACCAACTCGTGACCGATGAAATCCTCGACCGGCATGAAGAACGGCGTGGATTGCGGAGCGGCGTTCGGGGGCGAATGTTCGGCGCCAAAGCGGTGCCCGGTGCCCGGACCCTGCGGGATAGCGGCGCGGTAGAAGTTGGCGCGGCGCACCTCCAGCGGGTCAAGCCCGGTGGCAAAGGCGATGTGGTCGACGATGCGTTCGATGCCGATCATGCCCTGCGGCCCGCCGAAGCCGCGATAGGCGGTGGCCGACTGGGTGTTGGTCTTCAGCCGGTGGCTTTCGATGCGGATGTCGGGCAGGTGATAGAAATTGTCCGCATGCAGCATGGCGCGGTCGGCGACCGGCAGTGACAGGTCCTGGGCCCAACCACAGCGGAACAGATGGGTGACCTCGACCCCCAGAATGCGCCCCTGCGCGTCATGGCCCGCGCGGTAGCGGATCTTCAGGTCGTGGCGCTTGCCGGTGATCATCATGTCGTCGTCGCGGTCATAGCGCATCTTGACCGCGCGGCCCGTCGCCCGCGCCACCAGCGCGCAGGCGATGGCCAGCGCGTTGCCCTGACTTTCCTTGCCGCCGAACCCGCCCCCCATGCGCCGGGTTTCGACCCGCACCGCCGACATCGGCAGATGCAGGGCATGGGCCACCTTGTGCTGAATTTCCGTCGGGTGCTGGGTGGAGGAATGGATGTGCACCCCGTCTTCCAGTGGCAAAGCGGCGGCGATCTGGCCCTCCAGATAGAAATGCTCTTGCCCGCCAACCTCGAAGCTGCCTTCAACTGTCAGCGGGGCGGCGGCAATGGATTTCGCGGCGTCGCCCTTGGTCCAGATGATCGGCCCGGCTTCGAACCGGCTGTTGGCAGCCAGCGCCTCTTCGACCGTCAGCAGGCCGGGCTTTTCGGCATAGGTCACACGGGCCAGCCGCACCGCACGGCGGGCCGCCAGATGCGAGGTTGCGGCGACCATGAACACCGGTTGGCCCAGATAATGCACGGTGCCGGTGGCCAGAAGCGGTTCGTCATGCACCGAAGGCGAGCAGTCGGGCATGTCGGGGAAATCGGCGGCGGACCAGACGCCCTGCACGTCCGGCGCGGCGCGCACCGCCGAAAGGTCGATTGCGGTGATGTCGCCATGGGCGACGCCCGACAGGCCAAAGGCCAGATGCAGGGCCCCGGCGGGCAGGGGAATGTCATCCAGATAGCGCGCCTGCCCGGTCACATGCAGGGGCGCGGAATCGTGGGGAAGGGGCGCACCTAGCGTCATGCCGACACCTCCAGCACGTTCACCGGCGTCCCGTTCAGGTCATGGAAATAGCGCAAGACCATGTTCTGCGCCGCCAAAAGCCGGTACTCCGCCGACGCCCGCATGTCGCTGAGCGGGGTGAAATCCTGTGCCAGCGCGATCCGGGCGCGCTCAAAGCTTTCGGGCGCGAAGGGCTGGCCGGTCAGGGCCGCTTCGGTGGCGGCCGCGCGCTTGGGAATACCCGCCATGCCGCCAAAGGCGATGCGGACGGCGGTGATCCGGCCGTCCGTCACCGTCAGGTTGAAGCAGCCGCAGACCGCCGAGATGTCCTGATCAAAGCGCTTGGACAGTTTGTAGCAGCGCAGGCCGGGGGCCGAGGCGGGGAAGGTGACGGCCTCGACGAACTCTCCCGGCAGGCGGTCCTGTTTGCGGTAGTCCAGAAAGAAGGCCTCGATCGGCATCTGGCGGCGGGCGTCGCCCTGCCGCAGATGCAAGGTGGCGCCCAGGGCGATCAGCGCGGGCGGGCCGTCGCCGATCGGCGAGCCATTGGCGATATTGCCGCCGATGGTGGCCGCGTTGCGCACCTGAACCGAGGAATAGCGCCGCAGAAGTTCGGCAAAGGACGGGTGCAGCGGGGTCATTGCGTCCAGCAGGGCGGTGATGGTGACGCCGGCCCCGACGCGCAACTTATCGCCCGCGCGGGTGATGGTCTGCAGATCCTCGATGCCATTCACAAAGGCGACCGGGTCAAGGTCGCGCAGCTGTTTGGTCACCCACAGGCCGACATCGGTGGCCCCGGCGATCAGGGTGCCTTGGGGATTGGCAAGATACCACGCCGCCAGTTCGTCAGCGGTGGCGGGCTGCGCCACGCCAGGCGGGGGGCTGTCTGCCCCCCGGCGGGTTTGTGCCAAACCCGCCCCCCCCGAGGCTATTTGGGTCAAGATGAAGGCGCGGTCCGTGGTCATCCAGTCGGGCACCGGAGCGCTTTCGGCGGCTTCGGCGGCGCGGATGATCGGGGCATAGCCGGTGCAGCGGCACAGATTGCCCGCCAGCACATCGTCGTGATCGCGGCTTCCGTTCAGATGCCCCACCGCCATCGACACAACAAAGCCCGGCGTGCAAAAGCCGCATTGCGACCCGTGATGGGCGACCATGGCCGCCTGAACCGGGTGCAATTCGCCGTTCGGGCCGGCCATGCCCTCGACAGTGCGGACGGCGCGGCCGTGCAGCTGCGGCAGGAACAGGATGCAGGCGTTCAAGGCGCGCGCTCCCGCCGCATCGGTCACCATGACCGTGCAGGCGCCACAATCGCCCTCGTTGCAGCCTTCCTTGGTGCCGCAGATCCCCCCGGACAGCCGCAACCAGTCAAGCAGGGTCCGCGTTGCAGGTTGATCTGCAATGCGCACCGGCGTTCCATTCAGCAGAAACGCTACCTCGGCCATGTCATATCCCGCCACCTTCACCCCGTTTCAGACATTCGGCACCTTCGCCCGATGTGGCGTAAAGCGAAAGGTGCCGTCCCGTGTCGGGCTTTTCGCCCCATTCCTGGCAGCCATGAAGCGCTTTGCACAAGATTCTGGCAAGCTTTACCTATCGGCATGTCTTGGAAGCACTTTCAAATTTGTCCGATAGATGGGCCGGCCTCGCGTCAGGGCTTTCGCCGGTGGCGGGGCGTGGATAGGCTGGCCGGATGTCCAGCGCCCCGCGATTCATCCACCTGCGTACCCATACCGAGCATTCGTTGCTGGAAGGGGCTGTTCCCGTGAAAAAGCTGGTGAAAACCGTGGCTTCCATGGGCATGCCCGCCGTTGCCGTGACCGACACGAACAACATGTTCGCGGCGCTGGAGTTTTCGGTGACCGCCCTGGGCGAGGGCGTGCAACCGATCATCGGCTGCCAGATCGCGCTGGCCCATGAAGCCGTCCAGCCCGGAGATCGCCCGCGCCCGCCCGCCCCCGTGGTTCTGCTGGCGCAGACCGTGGCGGTCTATGCGAACCTGATGAAGCTGAACAGCTGCCTCTACATCGACGGGACCAAGATCGGGCAGGGCCTTGTGCCGCAGGTGACGCCCGGCGAACTTCAGACCCATTCCGAGGGCGTGATCTGCCTGACCGGGGGCCCGGACGGCCCCTTGGGGCGTCTGCTGCAGGCAGGTCAGATGACGCGCGCGCTTGCCCTTGCGCAGCGGCTGGCCGCCATCTTTCCGCAGCGCCTTTACATCGAATTGCAGCGTCACCCCGGCGAGGGCGGCCGCCTGCCCGAGGCCGAACGCCTGTCCGAGCGTGGCCTGATCGAGATGGCCTATGATCTGGGCCTGCCCCTTGTGGCCACCAACGACGTCTATTTCCCAAAGGCGTCGATGTACGAAGCCCATGACGCGCTGATCTGCATCGCCGAGGGCGCCTATGTGGATCAGCAGGAACCGCGCCGCCGCCTGACACCGCAGCACTATCTGAAAACCGAGGCCGAGATGTGCGCGCTTTTCGCCGATCTGCCCGAGGCTCTGGACAACTCGGTTGAAATCGCCCGGCGCTGCGCCTTTGCGGTGCCCAGACGCGCGCCGATCCTGCCCAAATTCGCCGATGACGAGGTGCAGGAACTGCGACGGGTGGCAAATGAAGGGTTGCAGGCGCGGCTTGCCGTCATTCCGCATTCGGTCACCCCGGCCGAATATCAGGCGCGGCTCGATTTCGAGTTGGGGATCATCGAGGGGATGGGATTTCCGGGCTATTTCCTGATCGTGGCCGATTTCATAAGGTGGGCAAAGG
>JANMJC010000601.1:0-3502 GCA_031371185.1 Paracoccaceae bacterium
TGTCGAGCTGGCCCTGCGTGGCCTGCCGGTGCTGACCATCGTCTGGGCGCGGGTTGCAGGGGCGGGGGTGCTGCTGGCGCTGTGGATCGCGGCAAGAGGGGTGGGCTTTCCGGCGGGCGCTGCGGTCTGGCGCGCGCTGGCGGTGCAGGGGCTGTTGAACAATGCGGTGCCCTTCACCCTGTTCGTGCTGGCGCAGGATCAGATCGAGGGCGCCCTTGCCGCCATCGTCAATGCCACAACGCCCCTGTGGACGGTGCTTGTCGCCCATGTCTTCACCCGCGATGAACGTCTGACCGGGGCCAAGGTGCTGGCCGTGGCCCTGGGCTTTGGCGGGGTCGTGGTGATGACGGGGGGGCAGGCCGGGGGCACGGTCTGGGCGATTGCCGCCTGTCTGGGGGCGGCCTTGTCTTATGGGCTGGCCGGGGTCTGGGGGCGGCGGTTCAAGGGGATGGGTCTGGTTCCCGAACAGGTGGCCTTTGGTCAGGTTGCCTCGGCGACGATCCTGTTGCTGCCCCTGTGGCTGGTTCTGGACCGTCCCTGGGCCATGGCGCTGCCCGGGCCGCAGCCTTTGGCCGCGATGGCCGGACTGATCACCCTGTCCACGGCACTGGCCTATCTTATCTTTTTCCGCATCCTCGCCTCGGCCGGGGCCACGATGCTGTCGTTGGTAACCTTCCTGATCCCGATCTCGGCCATGGTGCTGGGTATCGGGTTTCTGGACGAACACTTGCTGACGCGCCATGTGCTTGGCTTTGGGTCGATCCTGATCGGACTGATGGTGATGGATGGAAGGCTGTGGCAATGGGCAAGACGCTGACCCCGGGCCGCGCCCCGACCGATGCCGAATGGCTGGCCCTTGTCGCCCGCGCGCCGGCACCCGTGGTCTATGCCGTGGCCACCACCGGAATTTACTGCCGTTCCGGCTGCCCCGCCCGCACCCCCAACCGCCCCAATGTCAGTCTGTTCGACACGCCCGAAGGGGCCCGGGCCGCAGGCCACCGCGCCTGCAAACGCTGCTGGAAAGCCTAGCCGAAAACGCTCCACCCGGTGGCCCGCGTCAGACGTTCGACGGCCAGCGTGCCCAGTTGCGAATTGCCCTGAGCGTTCAGCCCCGGCGACCAGACCGCGATGCTCGCGCGCCCCGGCGCCACGGCCAGAATGCCGCCGCCCACGCCCGATTTCCCGGGTAATCCAACGCGATAGGCAAACTCGCCCGACCCGTCATAATGCCCGCAGGTCATCATCAGCGCGTTGATCCGGCGCACGCGCGCAGGCGATACCAGACGCGGCGCGCCTTTCATTCCGGTCAGGAACCGCCCCGCCATGGCCAGTTGGCGGCACGACATTTCCACCGCGCATTGGTGCACATAGGTGCCGATTGTCAGGGTGGCGGGGTTTTTCAGATTGCCATAGGCGGCCATGAATTCGGCCAGCGCCATGTTGCGATGCGCCGTGACCTGTTCGCTGGCCGCCACGGCCTTGTTGATGTGAATGTCGTCGTCGCTGGCCGCCGCGCGGATGAAGGACAGGATTTCGGCCAGAACCGCGCGCGGCGTCTGGCCGTGCAGGATCGCGTCCGTCACCGCGATGGCCCCGGCATTGACAAAGGGATTGCGAGGGATGCCGTTCTCCTGCTCCATTTGCAGGATCGAGTTGAAGGCCAGCCCCGAGGGTTCGCGGCCCACCCGCGCCCAAAGCCGATCGCCCAGACGGCCAAGGGCGATGGCCAGTGTGAAGACCTTGGAAATCGACTGGATCGAAAACGCCTCGTCGGCATCACCTGCGCAAAGGCAACGACCATCCGGCAGGGCCACGGCAATGGCAAAGCGCGATGGGTCGATGCCGGCCAGTTCGGGGATGTAACCGGCGACGGTGCCCCGGTCGGGCGCGGCGGCCATTTCCGCGGCAATTCCGGTCAGGATGGTTTGCAGGTCCACCGGCCTAAGGCGCCCAGGTCAGGAAATTGGCGATCAGACGCAATCCGGTTGCCTGCGACTTTTCAGGGTGGAACTGCATGCCCACCATGGTGCCGCGCCCGATGATCGCGGTGATGTCGCCGCCATAGTCGCAATGGGCCAGACGCTCGGCCGGGAGATTGACGCGGAAATGGTAGGAATGGACGAAATAGGCGTGATCACCGGTAGCCAGACCGGCCAGCACCGGATGCGGATGGTCGATCACCAGATCATTCCAGCCCATATGCGGCACCTTCAGCGCAGGGTTGGCCGGCGTGATGCGCACCACCTCGCCCGCGATCCAGTCAAACCCCGCCGTATCGCCGTATTCCCGGCCCCAGGTGGCCATCATCTGCATGCCCACGCAAATGCCCAGGAAGGGCCGGGCACGCTGCGTCACCGCCTCAGTGATCGCTTCGAACAGCCCGCCATAGCTGCCCAGGGCGCGGCGGCAGGCCGGAAAGGCCCCGTCGCCCGGCAGCACGATCCGGTCGGCGCGGGCCACATCCTCGGGGCGGCTGGACACCAGAACCTTGCCCGCGCCCGTCTCGCAGGCCATGCGCTGAAACGCCTTTTCGGCGGAATGCAGGTTGCCGGAATCGTAATCGACAAGGACGGTCAGCATCTGGGTGGCCTTCGGGGTCGCGTGGCCGGAAGGAATTGCGCCTCCGGCGGGGATACTCAAGAACAGAAGAAAGGGCTCAGAGCGCGCCCTTGGTCGAGGGCAGCGCGTCGCCCAGTCGGGGGTCGGTTTCGACCGCCATGCGCAGGGCCCGGGCGACCGATTTGAACGTGGCCTCGGCGATGTGGTGGCTGTTCAGCCCCTGCACCAGATCGACATGCAGGGTGATGCCGCCATGGGTGGCAAAGGCCTGAAAGAATTCGCGCACCAGTTCGGTGTCGAAACTGCCGATCCTGGGCGTCGGGTGGGTAAGGTTCCACACCAGATAGGGGCGGCCCGAAAGGTCCAGCGCGCAGGCGATCTGGGCGTCGTCCATCGCCAGCGCGAAATGGCCATAGCGCCGGATGCCGCGCTTGTCGCCCAAGGCCGCCGCCAGCGCCTGACCCAGGGCGATGCCGCAGTCTTCCACCGTGTGGTGGTCGTCGATGTGCAGATCGCCGGTGGCGTCAACCGAGATGTCGATCAGGGAATGCCGGGCCAACTGGTCGATCATGTGGTCGAAAAACCCGACGCCGGTGCGTGACTGGCTGGCGCCGGTCCCGTCCAGATTGATTTCCACGGTGATGGTCGTCTCGTTGGTCTTGCGGGTGATCTCGGCCTTGCGCATGTCCGGCATCCTTTCGTTTGCAGGCCTTATAGGACGGGGTGGGGCAGGGGGAAAGGGTTTGCAGCGTTGGGGCTTGGCAGGGCCGACCGGATCGGCTTTGCTGGCGCAAATTTTCAGCGAGGTTTCCCCGTGCCCTTTCCCGACCTCTGGCCCGACCGGGTGGCCCAGTACCGCAGCGACGCCACGACGCCCGCAGATTTCGACGCCTTCTGGGCCGAAACGCTGGCCGAGGTGCGTCAACACCCCCTTGCCCTGACC
>JANMJC010000608.1:0-5429 GCA_031371185.1 Paracoccaceae bacterium
TGAAGGTGAACGCCTTTGCCAGCGGGCTGAACCACCCGCGCAGCCTTGAAGTGCTGCCCAACGGCGACGTTCTGACCGCCGAGGCGATGTTCGTGCCCGGCGGCATGAAGACGCCCTTCGACTATGCCATCCATGTCACGATGAAGCGGGCGGCGGCGGTGGGCGTCAGCCCCAACCGGGTGATCCTGCTGCGCGACGCCGACCGTGACGGCGTGGCCGAAACCCGCGAGGTCTTCATCGACCAGCAGAATCAACCCTTTGGCCTGGCGTATCTGGACGGCACGATCTATCTGGGCAACACCGACGCGCTTCTGGCCTTCCCCTACACGGATGGCCAGACCCGGCTGACCGGCCCCGGCAAGCCTCTGGCCAGCTTCAAGTCCGGCGGCCACTGGACCCGCAGCCTGATCCTGTCGCCAGACCACGCGCAGATCTACATCGGTGTCGGCTCGGACACCAACATCGCCGACAAGGGTATGTCCGCCGAAGAGGGCCGCGCGATGATCCAGGTCCATGACATCGCCAGCGGTACCACCCGCCCCTTTGCCACCGGCCTGCGCAACCCCGTCGGCATGGCCTGGGAGCCGCAGACCCAAACCCTGTTCACCGTGGTGAACGAGCGCGACGGCCTGGGCGACGAAACCCCGCCCGACTATCTGACTTCGGTGATTGACGGCGGCTTTTACGGCTGGCCCTTTTGCTATTGGGGCCGGATCGTCGATGACCGGGTGCCGCAGGACGCCGCCCAAGTCGCAAGTGCGATCCAGCCCGACTATGCGCTTGGCGGCCACACCGCCAGCCTGGGCCTGTGCTGGATGCCCGCGGGCACCCTGCCCGGCTTTCCCGACGGCATGGTGATCGGTCAGCACGGATCGTGGAACCGCTCCACCCTGTCCGGCTACAAGGTGAACTTCGTGCCCTTCGTGAACGGCAAACCCCAGGGCGAGGCCCGCACCATCCTGTCGGGCTTTCTGTCGGCGGACGAGAAATTTTCGTTTGGTCGTCCGGTGGGCGTGGCATTGAAGGACGGCGCGCTGTTGGTGGCCGACGATGTCGGCGATGTCATCTGGCGCGTCACCGGGGCCTAGGGGCCAAAATTTTTAGCTAAAAATTTTAGCTCGCCCCACCGTCCAGCCCCGAAATCGCACCATAGGTTTTGGGGCGGCGGTCGCGGAACAGCCCCCAGGAGGCGCGCAGATCGGCGATCGCGTCCAGATCAAAGCGATGCACCAGCACCGCTTCGCCCTCGCGCGGGGCCTGCGCCACCCGCGCGCCGGTCTGGTCGGCAATGAAACTGGAGCCGTAGAATGTCACGTCACGCCCGCCCGGCGCCACTTCGCGCCCGACCCGGTTCGCGGCCACCACCGGCATGATGTTGGCCCCGGCGTGGCCGCGCATCACCATTTCCCAATGCGGCTGGCTGTCATAGCCGGGGTTTGGCGGCTCGGACCCGATCGCCGTGGGGTACAGCAGCATCTCGGCCCCCATCAGCGCCATCGCCCGGGCGCATTCGGGAAACCACTGATCCCAGCAAATCCCCAGACCGACGCGGCCAAAGGCGGTGTCCCAGACCCGATAGCCGGTATCCCCGGGCGAGAAATAGAACTTCTCCTCATAGCCCGGTCCCTGCGGGATATGGGTCTTGCGATAGTTGCCCAGGATCCGCCCGTTCGCGTCGATCATGGCCACCGAATTGAAATGGGCCTGTCCCGCGCGTTCAAAGTACGAACAGGGCAGCACGACCCCCAGGTCGCGCGCCAGATCGGCAAAGCGCGCGATCAGGGGGTGGCCGTCCATCGGTTGGGACAGGGCAAAGTATTCCGGGCGCTGCTCGATGCAGAAATAGGGTGCGGCGAACAGCTCTTGCACAAGAATGACCTGCGCGCCCTGCGCTGCCGCCTGTCGCACCAGCGCTTCGGCGCGGTCGGCATTGGCGGGCAGGTCCCAGGAACAGGCAAATTGAGTGGCGGCAACAGTGACTTCGCGCATCGGGTCCCCCTTGGTTCGGGGGCAATTTGATCAAACTCCGGCGGTGAAATCAATAGAGCTTGGTCAAGGGCCATGGCATCCAGCTGAACGCCTTCTGCCCCTCTGCCGAGGGGTGCAGGCGTTCGGAAGGGTCACGCCCCACGATCCGTGCCCGGCGCAGCAGGAACAGCGCGCCCCAGCCGCGCGCCGTGCCCACCATCGGGGCCTTGGGATCGCAGGGAAAGCGGCCGCGCCAGCCTTGGGGCAGCGGCAGACCCAGGGATTCGGCGCGGTCGATCATCCAGACAAGGGGATTGTTCGACAGGGGCCGGGCCGCCTGAAAGTCGCCGACATGGCCGCCCACGTCCCCATGGGCGCCGCGAAACCAGACCTGTTCCACATTGCCTTCCCAGCCGGGCGGACAGTCCCACATCACCGGCTCGAAGGCCACGCGGGTTTCGTGCAGCGCCAGGGCGTGAAAACCGTGCCGGATCGACGAGCCCAGGTGGTGGTTGTGAAAGCGGTGCTGCCCCTCGGTCAGCATCCACAACAACGGCAGCCGCACCCCCAGGGCCTTGACCGTATCCCAGACCCCGACGCATTCGATCGGCGCCTCGGTGTGGCAGAACCGGTGCGAAAAGATCCGCGCCGCATCGGAATCGGGATTGGCCTGATAGTGCCGGTAGGCCTGACTGACCGCCCGTTCGGTCGCCTCTTCGCGCTTCAGCAGTCCGACCCGGTCGATCACGCCGCCCAGAGAGCGCACCGCAAAGGCGCCGCGCGAATAGCCGAACAGGAAGATCCGGTCGCCGGCGCGGTAGTGGCTGGCCAGCCAGCCATAGCAGCGCCGGATCTGGCGGTTGATGCCCTTGCCCTGCGCGATGTCCGGCAGGTGACGCCAGCCTTCCCACTGAATTCCCGGCTCGTAATAGACCGTGCGATCCGACCGCAGCCCGCCTTCGGTCAGCAGCTTGAACAACAGCCCGGCGTTGGTTTCCTGACCCGCTTCCAGCGAGGACAGCGTGCCGTCCAGGATGATGACATGATCCACCCGGCCCCGAACGGCCCCGCGCGGCGGCGGAGCGGCAGGTTCGACGGCGACAACGGGACGTCCGCGCCACCACCGCAGGATGCGCGAGAATGCTTCCATTCCCACCCCCCCAAACAAAGACCAAGGGCCACCCGACAGGGCAGCCCTTGCATCCTAATCCCGATTTCTTGAGCCCGTGTTAAGCTTTCGGCGCAAATTCCTGTGATTTATTGGAAATTCACAGTTTCAAGGACAGCACCGTCACCCGCGACAATTCGCCAAAACCGTTGAAACGGCTGTTGGTGACCGTCGAATAGGCACCCATGCCATGGACCAGCACGAAATCCCCCTCGGCGATGTCGGACGGAAAGGGCATGTCGCCCGGCAGGCGGTCAACCGAATCGCAGGTCGGGCCAAAGCAGATCCGGCCCAGAACCTTGCCGCGGCGGCGGTTGCCCTGACTGTCCAGAACGTCGATCCGGTCAATGATGCCGATCTGGCTAAGCTCAAGCAGCGACCCGTAGACCCCGTCGTTCAGGAACACATGGGTGCCGTCCCGCAGCGCCTTGACGCGGGCGCCCAGCATGAAGGCATCGCCGCACAACCCGCGCCCCGGTTCGCAGACCAGCGCCGGGCGGTCGTTGCCAAAGGCCTCGCCGACCACGCGGTCGATGGTCTCGAAGGTGGCTTCCAGCTGCGGCAGGACGCCCTTGGCGCGGTGGCTGGGAAAACCGCCCCCGACATTCAGCCGTGTAATCCTGACGCCCGCGCGCTGAGCGATCACCGCGGCTTCGCGAATGTAGCTGGCCCAGGCGGCGGGATCGGTGCATTGCGTGCCCGGATGGAAGGTGATCGACGGGATGAACCCCGCACCGGCCACGATCTTCAGCAATTCAACCGCGACATCCTCGGTCGCGCCGAACTTGGCGCCAAAGTTGTAGGCCGCGCCACCGACCGGCAGCTTGAAGCGCACCGAGATTTCGCAATCCTGCGCCGGAACCATCTCGATCAGCTTGGCGAGTTCGGAATGGCTGTCGACCGACCAGGATTTCACCCGCGCCTCGACGCCAAAGCGGATTTCGGCGCGCGAACGGACCGGATTGTTGTAGTGAACGGCCGCGTCCGGGGCCAGCCGCCGGATCAGGTCGATCTCGAAGGGAGAGGCGCAATCGAAACCGTTCAGCCCTGCGGCCACCAGATTTTCGATCACCTCTTCCCCGGGGTTGGACTTGACCGCATAGGTCACAAGCCCCGGGAATCCGTCGATAAACCGCCGCGCCATCGATTGGACATCGGAGGGTGAAAAGAACAGAACCGGGTTTTCCGGCTGCTGAACCTTCAGGAATTCGGTCGGATTGGTCCAGATAGATTTGGACAGTCCCATCGGCGTGATCCTTTCTGCCAACAAGATGCAAGTCCCCCTTCGCTGCCGCCAGATCAATGGCAAAGGCGCGGGCACCTGCGAGGTTTTTCCAACCAGGCAAGGTGCGTATGAGCCGCCCTTTTCCTGCAACTGAGGATGCCGCATATGCGTGACAACTTCACCGAACAAAACTATATAATCGTCGTGAATCATCGTCATAATGACGAAACGGGTGGGCATATTGCATGGATGACCTCGATCGCAACGTTTTGACGCTTCTGGGGGCCGATGCCCGCATGTCGGTGGCCACTCTGGCGCGCCGTCTGAAGGTGGCGCGGTCCACCATTCAGGCCCGGCTGGAGCGGCTGGAGACCACCGGCGTCATCGCCGGCTACACCCTGAAGCTGGGCGAAGCGGCGCGCCAGGCCCGTCTGCGCGCCTCGGTTCTTCTGACGATCGAGCCGCGCTCGCAGGCGGCCATCCTGCAACGCCTGAAGGCCGTGCCCGAGATCGAGCGCGTCTTCACCACCTCGGGGCGGTTCGATCTTCTGCTGCAGATCGCGGCCTCGAATACCCAGGTGCTGGATGCGGTGCTGGACCAGATCGGCGGCCTGACCGGGGTGAAGTCGTCCGAAAGCCTGATCCATCTGTCGACCCGGCTGGACCGGGCGGTGTGACCCCGGGCAACTTCACCTTGACCTGACCCAAGGATCGGGCGCAGCCTGCGCCGCATCACGTCACCCCGGAGGTTCCCATGTCCGCTCACGGTCTGCCCTGCTGGTACGAACTTGCCTGCCCCAACCCCGCTGCCGCCACCGCCTTTTACGGCCCGCTTCTGGGCTGGGCCTGGTCATCGGTCGACATGGGCACGATGACCTATCATCTGGCCGCCACCGCCACGGGCCAGGTCGCGGGGATGATGGCCGCCGAACCCGGGCAGCACAGCGCCTGGTCGATCTATTTTGCGGTCGACAGTTGCGATGCCACCGCGGCCCTTGCCACCTCGCTTGGGGCGACGCAGATCGTGCCGCCGTCCGACATTCCCGGCACCGGGCGCTTCGCGGTCCT
>JANMJC010000022.1:0-2267 GCA_031371185.1 Paracoccaceae bacterium
CGGATGCGGTCTTTGTTTTCAGCGATATCGCCGTTCAGGATGGTGCCCGAGAACCAGCCGCCACAGACCGACATGCCGTGTTTGTCCAGCACCGGGCCCAGTTCCGCCATGGTCATGGGAAAACGCCGCCCGGTTTCCATCCCGCTATAGCCGGCCTGCGCCGCCTGCCGCAGGCATTCCTCAAGGCTGACATCGTCGGAAAGTTCGACAAGGTCGTCATTCCACCAGCAGATCGGCGAGACTCCAAGTTTTGCGGTCAGCATGGGGCACCTTTTGCGACAAGAGGCTTGAGGGGACAGGAGGTTCGCGCCTTGCTACCCGGTTTTCGAGAGACGAACAAGATATTCCACCAACTGCCAAATTACAGAATGAAAATTCTGCAACGTCACTTGACCAGCGCCGAAATCTGGCGAAATGCCGGGTGCTCGGCGCTGCGCATCGTCTCGAACAGAACCATTTCGGTCGTCACGATCTCGGCCCCATGCGCGGCCATGCGGGTCAGGGCGGCGGCGTGGTTGGCCGCGGTGCGCGACCCCGTGGCATCGGCCACCACGAACACGTCATGGCCCAGAGCCCGCAGCGACAGCACGGTTTGCAGCACGCAGACATGCGTCTCGCAGCCTGCCACGATCAGGGGGCCCGCCTGCGCCAGACGGTCCGCGATCCGGGGGGTGGCGGTGGCGTCAAAGGTGGTCTTGGGCAGGGCGGTGCCGCCGTCGGGGATCAGGTCGGGCAGGCTGGGACCAAGACCTTTGGGATATTGTTCGGTCACGACGACAGGCAAGCCCAGAATCCCCGCTCCCCGCGTCAGCAGACGGGCATTGGCAAGCAGGGCCGCAGCCCCGTCGATCGCCGGGACCAGCCGGGTTTGCAGGTCGATCAGCAAAAGGGTGGCGGTCGAAAAGATCAGGGGCATGTCCAGTCCAGTTTGTACCAGGGTCGGGGGCCAAAGGGGGGCAGCTTGCGCCCCTTATACCTCAGCTTGCCAGCCTTGCCACAAAAGCAAGGGATCCAGCCTGCCCGCCGTGAACAGATCGCGCGTATGGGCGCGGCGGATCTTGCCGGACGAGGTTTTCTCCAGCCGCCCGGCCGGCAGGATGGCAATGGCGTCGGCCATGGTGCCATGGGCTTGCGAAATGGCGCGCTGGATCGCGCCGATCAGGCGGGGCAGATCGGGTTTGGGGCCATAGCTGATCTCTTGGACCAGAACCATGCGTTCGGCCCCGCCCGCCTCGACGCCAAAGGCAGCCCCGCAGCCGATGCGCAGGGCCGGGTCGGCCTGTTCCATGGTCCGCTCCAGATCTTCGGCCAGATGGTTTTCACCGGCCTTGATGACCACATCCTTCATCCGCCCGCAGATGTGCAGATCGCCCGCGACGGTGAAGGCCAGATCCCCGGTGCGCAGCCAATGGGTCTGATCGCCGGGCAGACGGGCGTGAAAGCTGGCCTCGGTCGCCCCGGGGTTGTTCCAGTACCCTGCCGCCACGCAATCGCCGCTGATCCACAACTCGCCGATCTCGTCCGCCTCGGCGGGCAATCCGGTGTCGGGGTCGACGATGGCGATGCGCTGTCCCTTCAGGGGCGCGCCGCAGTTGGTAAAGGCCTGACGGCCAACCGAAGCCTGACGAAACGGCAGTCCGGGCGGGCCGCCGGTGACGATCAGGGTGTTTTCGGCCAGTCCATAGCTGGGGTAAAGCGCGCGCGCCTCAAAGCCGTGCGGGGCGTAAGCGCTGGCAAAGGCGGTCAGGGTTTCGGCGCGGATCGGTTCTGCCCCCAGCATCGCCATGGTCCAGCCCGACAGGTCCAGCGCAGGGCCATCGGCGGCCACCGAGGCGGCCAGACGATAGGCAAAGTCGGGCGCGCACGACACCGTGGCGCGCTTTTCGGCGATCAGTTCGATCCAGCGACGCGGCCGGCGCAAAAAGTCGGCCGGGTCAAAGAACCAGCCGGTGCCACCCGCGACCATCGGAAACACCAGACAGCCGATCAACCCCCAATCGTGAAAGAACGGCAGCCACGACACCATGCGCATGTCCGTGCCCCGCCCGCAAACCGAGGCCAGACACTCGGCATTGGCCAGAATGTTGCGATGGCGCACCATGACGCCCTTCTGCAGCCCGGTCGAACCCGAGGTGAACTGCAGCACCGCCGTCATGTTGGGCGACAGGTCGGGCGCGACAAAGCCGGTGGCCGGGGTGACGTCGCACGCCGCTACCCATTCGGGCGCATCCAAAGGCAAGGGCGTGGTCTGGCGCAGGCGGGCCAGC
>JANMJC010000030.1:0-8200 GCA_031371185.1 Paracoccaceae bacterium
CCCAGATCGTAAAGGCCCCGCCCCGCATGGGTTTCGATGTAGCTCAGCGGTTTGTCCTTGCGGGTCAGATAGGCCAGCATCCAGGCCAGAAGGGCGTGTTTCTGGACATCGGCCAGATTTCCCGCGTGATAGATGTGTTGATAGGACAGCATCCCCCGACCTAGCGCCAAGACCGGCCCGGTGGCAAGGCCGCAAGGACCGCCAGCCGACGGGTTGTATCCCGCAGCCTGCCGCCGTAGATAAAGGCTTGTTCAGCCGGAGAGCCCATGTTCGAGATCTTTACCCCCGACGGCTTTGCCGCCCTGCTTGCCGTCATCGGCATTGACCTTGTGCTGGCCGGCGACAATGCCATCGTGATCGGTCTGGCCGCCGCCGGTCTGCCAAAGGCACAGCGGACCAGGGCCATTCTGGTGGGGATCATCGCGGCCACGGTGCTGCGAATCATCTTCGCCGGGTTGACGACGCAGTTGTTGCAGATCGTCGGGCTGTTGCTGGCGGGGGGGATTCTGCTGCTCTGGGTCTGCTGGAAGATGTGGCGCGAGCTGCGCAACGGCCATGGCAGCGAAGAACGCGGCGAAGAGGCGCTGACCGGGCAGGATCTGAACGCGGACGGCACGGTTGCGGGCGGCGGGCCGGTCAAGACCTTTCGTCAGGCGGCGACCCAGATCGTGGTGGCCGATGTGTCGATGTCGCTGGACAACGTGCTGGCCGTGGCCGGAGCTGCCAAGGATCACCCCTCGGTTCTGGTCATCGGCCTGTTGTTGTCCATTGCCCTGATGGGCCTGGCTGCAACCTTTGTGGCGCGGCTTCTAAGCAAGTACCGCTGGATCGCCTATCTGGGTCTGGTCATCATCCTGTATGTCGCGGTCAAGATGATGTGGGAAGGCTGGCACGAGGTTCATCCGGTGATCATGGGGTTCGTTCTTTAAGGCTTTGCGCGTCCCGGGCGGGCGCGGTTGAATTGCGGTCGGGCCAGACCCGCCCGCCGCGTCCACCAGCACTGGATTTCCCATGTTCGAGATGTTCACGACCGACGGCTTTTCGACCTTGATGGAAGTCATCGGGATCAATCTGGTGCTGTCGGGCGACAATGCCATCGTGATCGGGCTTGCCGCTGCGGGATTGCCGCGCGAGATGCGCGCCCGCGCGATCCTGTTCGGCATCATCGCGGCAACCGTGATGCGGGTGATCTTTGCCGCCGTTGCGGTCAAGTTGCTGGCGGTCCCGGGGCTGCTTTTGATCGGCGGGCTGGTGCTGTTGTGGGTGTGCTGGGGCATGTTCACGGAATTGCGCGACGGCGATGCCGAAGAGATGCGCGCACTGGAAGCGCTGACCGATCAGGACCTGGACCGAAACGGCACCATCGCGGGCGGGACGGCGCTCTCTCAAAAGACCTTTCGGGCTGCGGCGACGCAGATCGTCGTTGCCGATGTTTCGATGAGCCTGGACAACGTTCTGGCCGTCGCGGGCGCTTCCCGCGAACACACGACGATCCTGATCTTCGGACTGGTGCTGTCGATCGCGCTGATGGGCCTTGCGGCGAATTTCATTGCCGGACTTCTGGGCAGGTACCACTGGATCGCCTATGTCGGGCTGGCCATCATCCTTTATGTGGCCGGGGCGATGATCTGGGAAGGTGGGGTCGAGGCCTGGGGCGTGCTGGGGGCGCGCGGCCAGCCCTAGTCACCGGTACCCGAAGGGGGCGGCGATCCGCGCCTGCGGGGCTCGAGCCCGGCCATGAAGGATCGTTGCGGCTGGTCCGGGCCGCCCTGCGGTTGATCGGAAACGGTCGATGCCCAGCCAGGTGCTGCCACCCTGCGCGCGGCGCGGGGGGCGCAACCGGGGCCACGCCATCGGCAACGCCCGGACCTCTCTGGTTCGAAACATCCTCAGCCACCCTGGCGGACATCGGATCGGAAACCTTGTGCCCGCCTGCGGTGCCGGCAACGCGGAAAAGGCCGAGCGGGTTTGTCGCGTGTTCCTCTCCCATTCTCAGCCCCGGTCCCGGGCGATCGGGGCGCCTGTGGCGAAACACGGCAATCGGCCGATGGGCGAGATCAAGGCGGTTCGAGCGATCATCGCCCCGGCCGATCAGGAACTGAGCGACCTTGCGGACCGCCCCGTCAAGACCCTCGACAAGGTTCCGGACTGAACGACGAGGGGGCCGCAGGACCAAACGGGGCTTGACCCTTTGCACCGGGCTTTGTTCCGCAGTCTTGCGATGACACCCACCCATCCTCATGGCCGCGCGTCCTGTCCTTGTGCCTCCTAAGCCGCAAGGGAACAGGCCCTTGCGGCACCTTGGGGCGGCTTTCGGCCAGTTTTTTCTGCGCCGACCCGCTTTGGATGTTGTTCAGGAACAACGAGCCCTTTCGCGAGTTGTTCTAGGTTCGGCAAAACCAACGGACCCAAAGGAGATCACCATGTTCACTCGTCGTGCGGCGCTCATGGGGGCTGCGTTTGTCGCGGCCGCTCCTTATGTGGTCAGAACCGCGAATGCCCAGGAAACGGCAGCCAATGCCGATGCAACCCCGGTCGATCTTTCGTCGCTGACCCGGCGGAAGGTCAAGCTGGTGGCACCGCCCTTCGTGCATGCCCATGATCAGGTGGCCACAAGCGGTCCGCAGATCGTCGAATTCGAAATGAAGATCGTCGAGAAGGAAATTCAGGTCGATGAGGATGCCTGGTTGCAGGCTTTCACCTACAACGGCTCGGTGCCGGGGCCGATGCTGGTGGTCCATCAGGGTGACTATGTCGAGTTGACCCTGTTCAATCCGCCCGAGAACATGCTGCAGCACAACATCGATTTCCACGCGGCCACCGGCGCCCTGGGCGGCGGGGCGCTGACGCTGATCAACCCCGGCGAAAAGACCGTCCTGCGGTTCAAGGCCACGCGGGCGGGCGTGTTTGTCTATCATTGCGCGCCGGGGGGGCCGATGATTCCCTGGCATGTCGTGTCGGGAATGTCGGGCTGCATCATGGTGCTGCCGCGCGATGGCCTGAAAGACCATCTGGGCCAACCCGTCAGTTACGACCGCATCTATTACATCGGCGAGAATGACTTTTACATTCCGCGCGACAAGGACGGCGCCTACATGCGCTTTGCCGATGCCGCGGAAAGCTATTCCGACACGCTGGAAGTGATGAACGGCCTGATCCCGTCGCATGTGGTGTTCAACGGCAAGGTCGGGGCCCTGACCGGCGACAACGCCCTGACCGCCGATCAGGGCGAGACCGTGCTGTTCGTGCACAGCCAGGCCAACCGCGACACCCGCCCCCATCTGATCGGCGGGCATGGCGATCTGGTCTGGGATACCGGCAAGTTCGCGAACCCGCCCGAGCGCGATCTGGAAACCTGGTTCATCCGGGGCGGGTCGGCGGGCGCGGCGCTGTACACGTTCCTGCAACCGGGCGTCTATGCCTATGTGAACCACAACCTGATAGAGGCGGTGAACAAGGGGGCCACGGCCCATGTCGTGGTCAGCGGCGACTGGAACAACGATCTGATGGAACAGGTGGTGGCCCCGGTCGAATACGACGTCGCGCAAGAAGGGCGCACGGCCCTGCCGTAAGGCGCGGCGCTTCAGGCAGGGCGGCAGTCCTGTGGGATTGCCGCCGTCGATCCAGGGAGGGGCCGCGATGCCAAGGGGTTTCACAGTCGCCAGTCACGGCGCGGGCGCCGTCGCGTGCCTGGGAGCAGTCCTGATTGCGGCGGGGCTGCTGTTCTGGGCGCCGGGCGAGGATCCGGTGGCGCAGCCCGAAGCCGTCCGGCTCTTGGCCGTGATGCAAAACTATCGCCCGGCCGGAGAGTTTCGGACCGGCACGCGGGTTGTCGATGCCCCGCTCGAGTCCTTCCCGGCCCCCGCGATCGAGGTGATGAAACACCAGGTCAGCGAGGCCGACTATGCCTTGTGCGTGGCCGAGGGGGTTTGCCGGGAAGCCCCGACGCAAGGTCGCCCGGACCTGCCGCAGACCAACGTCAGTTTCCTTGATGCCACAGCCTATGCGGGGTGGCTGTCGGCGCGGACCGGGGTCGATTGGCGCCTGCCCACGGATGCCGAATGGCAGCGCCTGGCGGGGGACCGTGCCCGTGACGACGCTTTCGAAGATGCCGCGAACGGGGCCGACCCCTCGCGCCGCTGGATCGCCACCTACCGGCGCGAAGTCGAGCGGCGCGGCGCGGCCGATCTGAAGCCGCATCCCCTGGGGCATTTCGGGGTCAATGATGTCGGGGTGGCCGATGTCGCCGGCAATGTCTGGGAATGGACCGAAAGCTGCTTTCAGAACGGCACCGTGGCGCAGGATGGGTCCGTGATCGAAACCCGGTCCGATTACTGCGGGGTGCGCGCGGTGCAGGGCAAGCACCGCGGCTTTGTCATCGACTTTGTGCGGGATGCAAGGTCGGGGGGATGCGGGGCAGGGGTGCCGCCGGATTACCTTGGCTTCCGGCTGGTGCGGACCCTGTCCTGACCCGACCCGACCCGTCGCACAAGCAAAAGGGGGCGGCCGGATCTTCCGGCCGCCCCCTTTTCTGATCCTGACGGACCGCCTATGGCATGACTTGCGCGAACAGCGGTTCAAACCGGGTCTTGGCCTTGCCCTTTTGCTCCACGGCTGCTGCCGCCTCCAGATTGACCGGCGCGCCCACCTGGATCAGGGCCACCATGCCCATGGCATAGTGCGGCGCGCATTTGACGCCATAGACCCCTTCGACCGTCAGGGTCACCGAGAAGTCCTCGCTCATCTTGCTTTTGAACGGCTCTGCCCCTTCGGGCAGCATGCCTTCGATCGTCTCGGCATTGTGCCCCTTGTCGGGCGAGACGAAAGTGATCGTGTCGCCCACCGCGGCCTTGATGAAGGCGGGCTCGAACACCATCGCGCCCTCGGTGCCCTTGTTCAGCATCTTGACCTCGAAGGTCTCGGCAAAGGCAGAGGTGGCCAGCAGAAGGGCGGCCACGGCGGTAATGGTCAGTTTGGAAAACATCGCGTATCCTTTCAGGATTGTCCCGGTCTGGTGCCTATCTAAACCGCCGATCCCTGCGGCTCGTTGCGCTGCCACAACAAGAAAGTCTGCTTCGTGAAGAAACTGGACGAAAGCCTGCTGACCGATCTGCCACCGTTTCGAAGCCTGACCCGTGTGCAAATCCGCGAAATTCTTGATGCGGCCCAGACCGCGCGGTATGACGCGGGCCAGACCGTGTTCACCCAAGGGGCGCCGGTTGACCGGTTCTTCCTGCTTCTGGACGGTCATGTCCGTGTGCAGCGCGCCACGGCCGGGGGCGACCAGATCATCTTGTTGCACATCGCCCCCGGCCAGCTGTTCGGCATCGGGGCGGCGCTGGGCCACACGACCTATCCGGCCACGGCGATGGCGGCGGATGACTGCGTGGTGCTGGCCTGGCCCAACCGGCTTTGGCCCGAGTTCGTCGCCCGCTATGAAGGATTTGCCACCCAGACCTATGCAACGATCGGCGGGCGGTTGAACGACATGCAGGCGGTGATCGTGGAAATGGCGACCAAGCAGGTGGAACAGCGCATCGCCAGCGGCCTTTTGCGGCTGATCACCCAGATGGGCCGCAAGGTGGATCACGGCATCGAGATCGACTTTCCGATCACCCGGCAGAACATATCCGACATGACGGGTTCCACCCTGCACACGGTCAGCCGGTTGCTGAGCGCCTGGGAAAAGGACGGGATCGTCGCCAGTGAGCGGCGGAAAATCACCGTGACCGCGCCGCACCGTCTGGTGTTGCTCAGCGGCGCAGCGGGATAGGGGGCGGGCGCGCTTCGTCGGGGCATCGCGAAGGCTTGCAAGGACCGCGCCCGTGGTGGCGACGTCGGCGCGATCCTTATGTGGGGGAAGGGCCCTTCACTTGCGTGCCGTCATCAGGGCGGTGGGCTGCATCAGCACAACATTTGAAGCGGGACTTATGATCTGGAGGAGTATGGAATGACCGGAACGTTGATTGTAACCGGCGGGGCCCGGGGGATCGGGGCGGCCTGTGCCCGGATGGCGGCGCGCCGGGGGTGGTCCGTCGCGGTCAATTACAGTGTCTCGGCGGCAGCGGCCGAAGCAGTTGTCGCCGACATCACCGCTGCGGGTGGCAGGGCGATTGCCATCCGGGGCGATGTGGCACAGGAGGCCGAGGTCGTGGAACTTTTCGACGCGGCCGAGGCGGCGCTTGGGCCGGTGCGCGGGCTGATCAACAACGCAGGGGTCCTGGACCGCGCGGCCACGCTTGCGGAAATCGGTCTGTCGCGGTGGGAGCGCACGCTGTCGGTCAACGCCACCGGCAGTTTCCTTGCCGCGCGCGAGGCGGTCCGGCGCATGCTGATCCACGCCCGGGGCGGTGCCATCGTCAACATGTCCTCCATGGCGGCACCCTTGGGGGCGGCGAACGAATTCGTCGATTACGCCGCGTCCAAGGGGGCGGTCGAATCCATGACCATCGGTCTGGCGAAAGAAGTCGCCCCGCATGGCATCCGGGTGAATGCCATCCGCCCCGGCCTGATCGACACCGACATCCAGCGCTCCACCGGCGAGCCTGACCGTCTGGGCCGTCTCATGTCCACCGTTCCCATGGGCCGTGCCGGTCGTGCGGACGAAGTCGCCGAGGCGGCGATCTGGTTGCTTTCCGACGCCGCAAGCTATGTGACGGGCGCAATTCTGCCGGTTGCGGGGGGCCGGTAGGGTCTTGCGCAAGCCCGCGATTTCCTTATCCGGCCTGGCCCGCCCCGCCTTAGACCCTTAACACATCGACCCCAAGCGCCAGGATCGGCGCGATCATCGCATCGGTGGCGCCGGTGTCGGTGATGATCCGGCGCACCTGACGCAGCGGGCAGATCAGGGCCGGCAGCACCTGACCGAATTTGGAATGGTCGGCGGCGATCCAGACCTCTTTCGCCCGTTCCAGCATCACGCGGTTCACATAGGCCTCGGAGGAATCATAGGTTGTAAGCCCGAGATCGGCATCGATCCCGTCGGTGCCGATCACCGCCAGATCGATGTTCAGGTCGCGCAATGTGCGCTCGGCCACATGGCCGACCATTTCGGCGGTCCGGCGCCGCAGGGTGCCGCCGGTCAGCGTCACTTCCACATCGGCCGCGTGGCGCAGGTCAAAGGCCACGTTCACCGCCGTCGTCACCACCCGCAACGACAGCCTGCGGATCGCGGGCAGGATCTGCAGCACCGTGGTTCCGCCCCCCAGACCCACCATGCTTCCCGGGATGATCATCGAGCCGACCTGAGCCCCGATCCGGCGCTTTTCCGGCAGGAAGGTCATCAGTTTGGCGTCAAACGGCAATTCCTCGTTCCGCTCGGGCAGGGTCGCGCCGCCGTGGATGCGGCGCACCGCCTTCATCTCGTCCAGTTCGGCAATGTCGCGCCGGATGGTTGCAAGGGAGGTGTCCAGCATGCCGGCAACGTCCTGCGCGCTGATCGTGCCGCGACGGACGAGTTCCGCCAGAATGCGCTCATGTCGTTCTGCCCGGATCATCGCATCCTCCTGACCGTTCGCCCCGATCTTCCGCCAAAAGCGAACAAAAGCAATCAAAAAAATATAGACTTTTGACCGCTTTGACCTATTGTCAGGCAAGACAGCGGGAGATGCAACGATGGCGCGCGTGAAACTTGTCCTGATTGGCGCGGGCAGTACGGTCTTCACCCAACGGCTGGTGGCGGACATCATTCTTGCGGGGGAAGCGCATCTTTGGGAACTGGCGCTGGTGGACATCGACCCGGTCACGCTGGATGCGGTGAACAAACTGGTGGCCAAGATGCTGGCGGCCAAGCGGGCGGCGATCCCGGTTACCGCGACCACCGATCGCCGGACCGTTCTGCGGGGCGCGGATTTCGTGGTGACGACGATTGCCGTTGGGGGCCGCAAGGGTTGGCAACGCGACATTGAAATTCCGCGCCGTCACGGCATCTTTCAGCCCGTCGGCGACACTGCCATGCCGGGCGGAATCTCGCGCGCCATGCGGATGATCCCGCAGATGCTGGACATCGCCCGCGATGTGGCCGACCTGTGCCCGGACGCACATTTCTTCAACTATTCCAACCCGATGACGGCCATCTGCCGCGCCATTCGGCGCGAAACCGGCGTGCCGGTGGTGGGGCTGTGCCACGGCGTTCACCATGTGGAAGGGCAGATTGCCAGGTTCCTTGGCGTGCAGGGGGATGATCTGACCTCTTTTGGCA